>JBLNBI010000237.1:0-14966 GCA_050259815.1 Actinomycetota bacterium
GACACCCGGACCGGGGCCACGGCCCGGGCACGGGTGGGCGAGGAATCGGAACTGGGCGAGGTCTCGGCATCCCGCCCCGCCCCTGCCGGAGGACAAACCAAGTGACCCCATCCCGCCAGAAGGGAGCCGCGCTCCTCCTCACCTTTCTCCTGCTGTTCACCCTGTCCTCGGCCTACCTGGTTTCGAAACTCACCGCGAAAACCGCCCAATCCGCCGGCACTGCAACCAAGACCAACCAGGCCCTGGCCGAGGCGAAACAGGCCCTCATTGCCTGGTCCGTAGCCAATGGCACCGATTCCGGCATGGCCAGGCCGGGGGAACTGCCCTGCCCCGACCGGAATGTGCCGGGTTCCGCCAACGAGGGCACAGCCGGGACTGGCGGCGTCGCCGCCTGCACCACCACAGGCAGCCGCATCGGCCGCCTGCCCTGGAAAACACTGGGACTCGCCAAGACCGTCGATGGCGCCGGGAATACCCTCTGGTATGCGGTATCACCCAATTTCCGACAGGCCAGCCAAGGCAACGAACCGCCCATCAACAGCAATACCGTTGGCACCCTGCTGGTCTATGACGCCAGCGGAACCCTGCTCACCCCTTCCGGCGAGGAGGCCGCCGCAGTGATCATCGCCCCGGAGACGCCGGTGGGGGGACAAAGCCGGAACAACACGACGGCGGCGAATCAGTATCTCGAAGGGATGACGGTTAACGGCAATAGCGGCAACAATGCGAATGGCACGGGTCCATTCATCGCTGGGCCAGTGGGCGATGGGAGCAAGCTGAATGACAGAATCGTCTACATCACGGCCAGGGAATTGCTGAACGCGGTGGAGCAGCGGGTGTTCCTTGTGGCCCAAGAATTCCTCAACACCAAGAGATTCCTTCCCCCTGCTGCCCCAACAACGTGCACCGCCAACAGGGGATCCATCGCCACCGGGACTAGTTACTGTGCATACACGGCCAACTCCTGCATCGGGCGAGTTCCGGATGGAGACACCACGATCAGCCTTTGGGGCGGCGTACCTCAATGGTTTGCCGACAATGGCTGGGGGCGCAACATGGTTTGGGCAAACGGGAACATATCGGGATGTACCAATCCCATCGTTAGCGGCACTAGCAGTTGGTCGATGGTCCTGCTTACTCCCGGCCCAAGCCTTTCCGGCACCCGCGCTGCCCCACCAACCTCGGCCACCATGCGCCTATTCCTGGAAGACGTAGCCAACCAGGACGTATTCGCCAACGGCGCGGCCGGTGGCCCGCCGGCTTCAACTTTCACTATCCCGACGCGGGGTGGAAGCAACAACGACAGGATGGCCTGCTACAACAAAGTTCAGACCTGCTGGAACTCCTGTGTCTCAACCCCTGCCTGCCCCTGACCATCCGGAGACGACCCCATGAGGACCACCCGCGGTTTCACCCTGGTCGAAGTGGCCATCGTCATGGTCATCGTCGGACTGTTGCTTGGCGGGCTAGTATCTGGCTTCGGCACACTGCAACAGCAGCAGAAGGTGTCCGAAGCAAACACCCGCCTGGCCGACGTCCGTGAGGCCCTGCTGGGTTTCGCCAGCGCCAACGGTCGCCTCCCCTGCCCGGCAACCGCGACCTCCAATGGCAGCGAGGTTTTCTGCACCAACGCCCTCGGCGCCTGCGGAGCGACCACAACCACACCTCAAAGCCACGGCCGCTGCAGCAATCCCTATAACGGCTTTCTGCCTGCCGCCACACTCAACTTGTCCGGAAGCAGCGGCGGCTACCTGTTGGACGAGCGCAGAGGGGATGCCACCAACCGTATCCGGTACGCGGTCAGCGACGCCTATCCTTCCGTTATCCCTTGCAATGCCAACAATGGCACCCGGCTGGCGACGTCCTCCACGAATCTGTTCCAGGGCAGGGATGTCAAGGTCGCCTCCTGCGATCATGACGGCAACGGTGCTACGCCGGACGTCACTTTCTGGGATGTGAATGCCAACACCCTACAGGGCCTGCGGATTTGCGAGGATGCCGCCTGCAGCGTCGTTCACGCATCGAACGCCGTTGTCGTTCTGATCGCTCCGGGGCCCAATGGTGCGGGAACCGGGACCAATGAAGCGGAAAATTACAACAACGATCGACTGTTCGTCAGCCGCCCGCCCGCCGAGACGGGTGCCACCGGCGGCGAGTTCGACGACATCGTGACCTGGATCGCTTCCACGACGCTACTCAGTCGCCTCTACCAGGCGGGCAAGCTTCCCTAGGAACCAGGCCCCCATGACGCCCATTCTGGTGGTCGAGGATGATCCTGCCCTGCGCGCGCTCATCGCGGGCGCCCTCGCAAAGACCTTTGAAGTCATCGAAACAGCAAGTCGCATCGAGGCGCTGGCTGCCTTGCGCGGCAACCCGGAAATACCGGTGGCTCTCATCGACCTGGGCCTTCCCCCGGAGTCCCACACGGCCCGGGAGGGCCTGGGAATTCTCCGGACGCTGCAGGCAGAGGGGCTGCCCGTGAAGGCCATTGTTCTCACTGGCCAGGACGAGGAAACCGCCGCCCTGGCGGCCATCCGGGAAGGCGCCTTCGACTTCCTCGGCAAACCGGCGCCCCTGGCCGCGATCACAGCCGCCATCGAACGGGCGCTGTTCTTTGCCCGGAAGGAGCGGGAACTGGCCAACCGCGGAGTCGCCCGACTGGCCATCAGCGCCCCCCTCGGCGAGGGGCTCCGCAACGTCCGGGACGAGGTGGAGGAAAAGCTGGTCCGCCAGGTTCTCCAGAACACCGCCTTCAATGTCCACGAGGCGGCCCGGCGCCTGGGCGTAAAGCGGGAAAACGTCTATTACCTGCTGAAGAAATTCGGCATCACCCGCGATGCTTGACCACCTGCAGGCGCTTTATCCGCACCTTATCCTGGCGGGGCTTGTCATCGGCGGCGTGCTGTTCGTGCTGCACCGGCTGGCCAGGGAGCGTGACCAGGTCGCCCTGGATCTCATTCGCGAGAACGAAGCCTTGGGCTTCGACCTCTTCCCCTTCCTTGAAGCCGCCGCCGATCGCCTGATCCTGGCCGGCTTCCAGGGCATGGCCTGGGAAGTCGACTGGTTCGGATTCACCTCCCGAGGCGGGAAAGGCGATATCAGCAACGCCTCTGCGCCCCCTTGGGAGCGGAAAATCGCCGCCCCCGACATCGTAGTGAATATCCGCCTCCATCCTGGAAAACTCACCGGCGAACGTAGATTCCTCGCCCAGTACCTGTGCGAAACCCTCGCCCTGCTCCTGAAGACGGATGCCTGGATCAAGGCAGGCAGCGTCGCCTCGGCCCTGTCGGAATTCCAGCGCCTGACCTTGTTCCTGGGCCACGACGTCAAGAATCTCGCCCAATTCATCCGTATCGCCAGCGACCAGATCGAGACGCTGCCGGCCGAGGAAGAAAAGCACTACCTGGAGCAGTTGCGCAGCACCCTGCCCCTCTTCCGGGAACGGAGTGAACGCATCATCCAGGCACTGACCCGAAACCAGCCCCGGGAAGGCCAACCGGCCGACATTCCCTTGGCGGCTTCCGTCGAACGTCTCTGCGCCGCCCAAGAGCTGCCGGTGCATATCACAGGGGATGCCGTTGCCAGGGTACTGCCGGCTTTCCTGGATGGCATTCTGGACAACCTGGTCCGCAACCATGACGAACATGCGCCAGGACTCCCGCTCCAGGTCGAAATCCAGGCAACCGGAAACATGACCACCACCCGGATCATTAGCGGCAACGCTGGCCAGGCGGACCTGCTGCGCCTCTTCGAGCCCTTCTGGACCAAGTCGGCCACCGGCCTGGGGCTGGGCCTCTACCAGGCCCGGCAACTTGCCCGGGAGCAGGGCGGCAGCCTGAACGCGACCACTCGCGACGACCGGCTGTGCTTCGAGCTCAAGCTCCCCTTGGCATCCTGAGGAATTACAGTAAAGACCCTAGACTCCCCGCAAAGTTGCCAAGCGCATATATTCCATATGCCTAAATAACCAAGGAAACATTCCCATGCAACAACCATCCCGCAAACAGGGCGGATTCACCCTGGTGGAAATCGCCATCGTCCTGGTCATCATCGGCCTGCTGCTCGGCGGCGTGCTGAAGGGGCAGGAAATGATCGAAAACAGCCGCGTCAAGGCAGCCGTCAATGACATCAACGGCGTCACCGCTGCCGCCAATGCCTACATGGACCGCTTTCACCGTATCGCCGGCGACGACGGCAACCAGGCAACTATCCGGGCGCGTGGCCAGAATTGGAGCGCTGCGCAAGCCGGCACAAACAATGGGGCCCTGGCCATCACCATCGCCCAGACCTTCGGCGGAGGCGGCGAGCAAAACTCCTTCTGGAGCCAACTGCGCGCATCCGGCTTTATTACCGGCGACCCCTCTCTCGCAGGAGTCAATGCCTTGCCGCGAAATCCGTGGGGCGGCCTGATGGGCGTGACCACCGACGCAACCATCATGAACGCCATGCCCGGCACCAAGATCTGCTTGTCCCAGGTTCCGGGGAAGGCGGCCATCTCTCTCGACACCCAACTCGACGACGGGAACCCGAACACTGGTACGCTCCGCGCCACCATCGGCGCCGCCGGCGCCAACACTGCACCAGGTGCAACGCCTGGAGCCGGCGTCGCCTACAACGAAGACACGATTTACAGTATCTGCCGGAGCATCTAAGCTCGGGAATTGCCCAGAGAGGGCCGCTCTGCCGGCTCTCTCTTCTTGCAGCTCTTCTACCGAAGCTACGTCTTCAGCAATTTCCCGTCCGCCGCCGCCAGACTCTCCGGCGGCCCCAGCAGCACCACCACATCCCCCTCCCGCAACACCGTTTCCGGCACCGGCTCCACGGCCCGGATGCCGCGCCGGCGGATGGCGCTCACCTCGCAGCCCAGCTTAGCGATATCCAGCTCCGCCAGGGTCTTGCCGATGCCAGCCGATCCGGCCGAGAGCCAGACGGAATGGAGCCGCGGCTGGTCGTCCTCGTCGGCCTCCGTGTCCGATAGCCCATGGAAGAACCCCCGCAGGAGCTTGTAACGCTGGGAACGGGCGTCCCGGACGCGGCGCAGCACCCGATTGAGGGGCACGCCGACCAGCACCAGGGCGTGGGAAGCGAGCATCAGGCTCGCCTCCAGGGATTCCGGCACCACTTCCGCCGCGCCGGCCTTGGTCAGGCGGCCCATGTCCCGCTCATCCCGGGTGCGGACCACCACCGGCAGTTCGGGGCGAAGTTCGTGGACGTGATGGAGGATTTTTTCGGAAGCCTGGGTGTCGGCCACCGCCACCACGACCACGCTGGCCCGCGTCAACCCCGCCGCAGTCAGGCTTTCCCGCCGGGTGGCGTCGCCGAAGACGACGTTCTCGCCGGCGGCGGAGGCTTCCCGCACCCGGTCCGGGTCCAGGTCCAGCGCTACCCACTCGACCCCTTCCTGCCCCATGAAGCGGGCCAGGTGCTGGCCGCTGCGGCCGAAGCCGCAGATGATGGCGTGCTTCTCGGTGCCCATGGTCTGGGCGGCGATCCGGGTGAGCTGCATGGAGCGCATCAGCCATTCGCTGGCCACGAAGCGCATGACGATCTTTTCGCTGTAATGGACGATGAAGGGCGCCACCAGCATGGAAAGCACCAGGGCGGTGAGGACCGCCTGCTCCACTAGCCGGGGCATGCGCCCTACTTCGCCGAGGAGCACGAAGCCGAATTCGCCGCCGGCCGCCAGCCACAGGGCCGCCCGGATGGCGTTGCCGGGGGATGCCCCCAGCCGCCAGGACAGCAACCCGACGATGGTGCCCTTCGCCAGCAGCAGGGCGGCCAGGACGCCGAGGACCAGAGCCCAGTGCTGGAACAGGATCTGCATATCCAGCTTGACGCCGATGGTGACGAAGAAGAGCCCCATCAGCACGTCGCGGAAGGGCTGGATGTCCTCCTCCACCTGAAGCTTGTACTCAGTTTCCGAAATCAGCATGCCGGCCACGAAGGCGCCCAAGGCCAGGGAGAGGCCGGCCCATTCGGTAATCTGCGCCAGCCCCAGGGTAATGAGCAGCACATTGAGGACGAACACCTCGGAAGACTTGGCCCGGGCCACGAAGTGGAACCACCGGCGCATGAAATGCTGGCCGAAGTAGAGGATCACCGCCAGCACCGCCACCGCCTTCAGGAGCGCGACGCCCAGGAGGGCCGCCAGCTTCTCGGGAGGCTGGGACAGGGAGGGAATGAGCACCAGCAAAGGCACCACGGCCAGGTCCTGGAAGAGGAGCACGCCGATGATGTCCCGGCCGTGGGGCGAATCGAGCTGCATGCGCTCGGCCAGGAGCTTGGAGAGCACGGCGGTAGACGACATGGCCAGCACCCCACCCAGGGCGATGCCCAACTGCCACGAAAGCCCGAGTACCAGAACCAGCCCCGCCACAACCGCCATTGTGATGAGCACCTGGAGCAGCCCCAGCCCGAACACGATGCGCTTCATGGCGTAGAGCTTGGGCAGGGAGAACTCCAGGCCGATGGAGAACATCAGAAACACAACGCCGAACTCGGCCAAGTGTTGGGCCTGGGCCATGTTGCCCAGGAGGTTCAAGGCGTGGGGCCCGATCAGCCCGCCCACCAGGAGATAACCGAGGATGGGCGGCAGGTTGAGCCGGCGGAAAAGGACCACGGCCAGAACCGACGCGCCAAGCAGGACGAGGACGAGGAACAGGGTGTTCAAGGGAGGGGGGCGAACTCGGGTATACTCCGATCATCATAATCGTATCAACCGCATGAACCCAAGCGCTCCTCCCACGAATTTTGCCCCGGAACGGGCACTGGAGCTGGCTCGGCAAACCCTGAGGATCGAGGCGGATGCCGTCCTGGGGTTGATCGACCGGCTCGACGGTGCGTTCACCGCCGCCGTCCAGCTCATAATCAATTGCCGGGGCCGCCTCATCGTCAGCGGCATCGGTAAATCCGGCCATGTCGCCCGCAAGATCGCCTCCACCATGGCGAGCACCGGCACGCCGGCCTATTTCGTTCATCCGGCCGAGGCCAGCCACGGCGACTTGGGCATGATCACCCGGGACGACGTGCTCCTCGCCCTCTCCAATTCCGGCGAATCCGAGGAACTGGTGCGCATCGTCCCCATCGTCAAGCGCCAGGGCGCGAAGCTCATCGCCATGACGGGCAACCCGGCCTCGTCCCTGGGCCGGGAAGCAGACATCCACCTAGATTCCGGCGTTGCCCAGGAAGCCTGCCCCCTGAACCTCGCCCCCACCGCCAGCACCACGGCGGCCCTGGCCCTGGGCGATGCCCTGGCCGTGGCCCTCCTGGACGCCCGCGGCTTCGGCCCCGAGGATTTCGCCCGCTCCCACCCCGGCGGCTCCCTGGGCCGGCGACTCTTGACCCACGTGAAGGACGTCATGCGCGCCGGCGACCGGGTTCCCACGGTGCTGCCGGAGGCCGGCCTTCCCGGGGCCATCGTCGCCATGTCCCGGGGCGGCCTGGGGCTGGTGGCCGTTGTCACCCCTGACAACAAGGCGGTCGGCATCTTCACCGACGGCGACCTGCGCCGGGCCTTCGAGAAGCGCCTCGATTTGCAAAACGCCCGCATCGACGCAGTGATGCACCCGAATCCGCGCACCATCGGCCCCGAACAGCTGGCGGTGGAAGCCGTCGAGATGATGGAGCGACACCGCATCAACGCCCTCCTGGTCACCGACGCCGAGTCCCACCTGGTGGGCGCCCTCAACATGCATGACCTCTTCAACGCCAAGGTGATCTGATGAGCGACCCCAGAAGCCGCGCCGCGGGCATCAAGCTGATGGTCTTCGACATCGACGGCGTCATGACCGACGGCGGCCTCCATTACACCGACGACGGCAAGGAACTGAAGACCTTCAACGTCCAGGACGGCCTGGGCCTGAAGCTCATGCAGCGGGCCGGCATCGAGCTGGCCATTGTTACCGGCCGTACCTCCAACGTGGTGGCCTGCCGGGCCGCCGACCTGGGGATCGAACACGTCTTCCAGGGCATCGCCAACAAGCGGGTTGCCGTGGCCGGGCTCATGGAGAAGCTGGGTCTGCAATGGGCTGACGTGGCCTTCATGGGTGATGATTTCATCGATCTTCCGGCCATGGGGCAATGCGGCTTCGCCGTGGCGCCGGCCAACGCCCATCCCCTGGTGAAGGTCCGTGCCCACCTGGTCACCCAGGCCTCCGGTGGCCATGGCGCCGTGCGGGAAGCGGTGGAATTCGTCCTGACCGCCCAGGGCAAGCTGGAATCCCTGTTCGCCGCCTACCTGGAAATGTGATGAAGCGCTGGACCAGCCAACAGCTCTTTCCCATCATCCTGCTGAGCCTCCTGGCGGCGCTCAGCTTCTGGCTGGCCCATTCCGTGGACCTGCCCGAGCCCCGCTCGGACGGCAAACAGCGCCACGACCCCGATGCCTTCATCGACAATTTCCAGGTCCGCCGCCTGAATGCCGCCGGCGCCCTCCAGTACCGGCTTACCGCCCCCCACATGCAACACTTCCCGGACGACGACAGCTCGCTCCTTGCCCAGCCCCGGCTCGATTACTACCGGCCGGACCAGCCGCCCATGACCCTTTCCGGCAAGAATGGCTACGTGGCATCCAAGGGCGAGACGGTGTTCTTCTGGGATGACGTGAAGGCCACCCGGGCGGCGTCCTCCGACCATCCCGCCATGGTAGCCACCATGCCCGACCTCACCGTCCAGCCGGACGAAGGATTTGCCTTCACCGACAGCCCGGTGGAAATCGCCCAGGGAAGGTCGTGGCTCAAGGGTATCGGCATGGAAATCGATAATTACAACTCCGTCCTTGTCCTGAAATCCCAGGTCACCGGGACCTACTACAGACCCAAGGCGCCCCAATGAAAACTCATTTCGTGCTCCTCGCCGCCTCCTCCTGCCTGGCAGCCATTTCCGCCCCCGCCCAGGCCGAGCGGGCCGACAAGGACAAGCCGATCCAACTGGAAGCCCAGCGCATCACGGTGGACGACGCCAAGAAAGTCCAGATCATGGAAGGCAACGTGGTGCTCACCCAGGGCACCCTCATGATCCAGTCCGACAAGATCGTCATTTCGGAAGACAAGTACGGCTTCCAGAAGGGCGTCGCCACCAGCGGCAAAAACGGTTTGGCCCGCATCCGCCAGAAGCGGGAAGGCAAGGACGAGTTCATCGAAGGCGAAGCGGAGCGCATCGAATACGACACCCACAACGAGGTGGCGGAACTGTTCCACCGCGCCTGGGTGAAGAGCGGAGACGACCAGGTCAAGGGCGACTACATCTGGTACGACGCCATCAGCGAGAAATACACGGCCACGGCAGGCACCAGCCGCGACCCCAAGGCGCCGCCCCCGCGGGTCCGGGTCGTGATCCAGCCGAAGAGCAAGAACACCGGAGCGGACAACTCGCCCGCCAAGAAAAGCGAGCCGCTTGAACTGAAGGAAGCCGGAAAACTCGACAACAAGCCCCAGAGGGAGGAGTAAGCATGACCCAGTACATCATTGCCGAACGCCGCGGCGCCGACAACAAGGTCGGCCTCATCACCCTGAACCGTCCCCAGCAGATGAATGCCCTGTGCGACCAGTTGGTGGAAGAAATGGCTGCCGCCCTGGACGCCTTCGAGGCGGACGAGAACATCGGCTGCATCGTCATCACCGGCTCCGACAAGGCCTTCGCCGCCGGCGCCGACATCTCCGCCATGAAGAGCTACTCCTACATGGATGCCTACAAGGCGGACTTCATCACCCGCCATTGGGAACGGGTGAAGTCCTGCCGCAAGCCGGTCATCGCCGCCGTGGCGGGCTACGCCCTGGGCGGGGGCTGCGAGATGGCCATGATGTGCGACTTCATCATCGCCGCCGAGAACGCCCAGTTCGGCCAGCCCGAGATCAAGCTCGGCACCCTGCCCGGCGCTGGCGGCACCCAGCGCCTGCCCCGGGCCATCGGCAAGTCCAAGGCCATGGACATGTGCCTCACCGCCCGCATGATGGACGCCACGGAAGCCGAGCGCTCCGGCCTGGTATCCCGCATCGTTCCCACCGAAAAGTTGCTGGAAGAAACCCTGTCCGTGGCCGAAAAAATCGCCGGCTATTCCCTGCCCGTGGTGATGATGATCAAGGAGTCGGTGAATCGGGCCTTCGAATCCTCCCTGTCGGAAGGGCTCCTGTTCGAGCGCCGGGTTTTCCACGCTGCCTTCGGCCTGGAAGACCAGAAGGAAGGCATGGCCGCCTTCACCGAAAAGCGCAAGCCGGCGTTCCGTAACCGCTGATGCGGCGGCGCATCAGCATGCGCACAGCATTGCTTACACGGAGCTTACAAGCAGCGGATTTATAAAGGAAAACCCGACTTTGTGCGACGCAGCAAAAAGCGCTTGACATCGCAACAATCCTACCTATAATGAAGCTCATGGTGCAGTGCAACATACCCGGATGTAGTGCTGCAGCGCCGACCCCAGCAAGCATGACTTCATTTAGGAGATTTAAGCATGACCTACTTTGCCAACGCCGAGCAGTTCGCCGCCGCCAACAAGGCTACCGTTGATTCCCTGCTGTCCCTGGCCAACACCGCCCTGGCTTCCGCCGAGCGCATCGCCGCCCTGAACCTGAACACCGCCCGCTCCATCCTGGAAGACAGCGTGTCCGGCACCAAGGCCCTCCTCGGCGCCAAGGACGTTCAGGAAGCCCTGTCCATCCAGGCCTCCCTGGCCCAGCCGAACGTCGAGAAGGCCGTTGCCTACTCCCGCAGCGTCTACGAGATTTCCGCCCAGTCCCAGGAAGAGCTGTCCAAGCTGATCGAAGCCCAGTTCGGCGACTTCCAGAAGACCGTTGCCGGCCTGCTGGACAAGGCTGCCAAGTCCGCTCCCGCCGGTTCCGACGTTGCCGTCGCCGCCGTGAAGAGCGCCATTGCCGCCGCCAACTCCGCCTTCGACAACATCAACAAGGCTGCCAAGCAGGTTGCCGAGATCGCTGAAGCCAACGTGGCCGCCGCGACCAACGCCACCGTCAAGGCCGTCGGCGCCACCGCCGCCGCCTCCAAGAAGAAGGCCGCCGCCTAATTATTTAGGCGTCATTAAGCCCCCGCCTCGGCGGGGGCTATTGCTTTGTTCTACAATTAGAACTCCTACCCCATACATCCCAGGAGGAACAACAATGAGCAATCCCGGTTTCGAACAGCTGGCAGCGGCCCAGAAAGCCAACGCTGAAGTCCTGCTGGCCCTCGTGCGCACCGCTTTCAACGGCGTCGAGCGCCTGACCGCCCTCAACATCGCTGCCTCCCGCGACTTCTTCAACAACTCCGTGGCCAATACCCAGCAAATCCTGGGCGCCAAGGATGCCAACGACGTCGCCAAGCTCAACAACGAATTGGCCAAGCCGAACCTGGACAAGTGGATGGAGTACTCCCGCAGCGTCTATGATCTGGCTGCCCAGATTCAGAAGGAACTGACCGCCGTCGTCGAGACCCAGTACAGCAGCTTCGCCAAGAACGCCTCCAGCGCTGTCGAGAAGGCCTCCGCCACCGCCCCGGTCGGCGGCGACGTCTTCGCTGCCGCCATGAAGTCCATGCTGGACGCTTCCACCAAGGCCTTCGACAACATGACCGCGGTGACCAAGCAATTCACCGACATCGCCGAAGCCAACCTGCAGGCCGCCTCCTCCGCCGCCGGCAAGGCGGTCAGCGCCACCAGCGCCGCCGCCAAGAAGGCTTCCAAGTAACAAAGCAGTACGCCACGCAAGCGACCCCGGCCTCGGCTGGGGTTTTTTCGTTTACGGCCCCCGTCAGGGACGCCAGCCCCAGGTAATACCCCGCTTTTCCACCTCCACCCGGATTTCCTCCATGGCCTGGTCGACAAGAGCCGGCTCGCCTTCCACCCCCAGTTCCAAATGGCGGCGCTCCTGGCCCACCAAGGATGGCAAGGAGAAGAGGCGCAGGGTCGGGTAATCGGCGACGATGCGCTCCATCAGGTCCACGAGGGCGCTTTCGTAGGCGGCGGGGCCGGTGAGGAGGAAGGCCTTCTCCACCCTGGCTTCGACCGGGGAGAAGAGATCGCTGTAGACAGTGTCCAGAACCCACTCCACCATGGGATGAGCCATCTGGGGGAAACCGGGCACGAAGTAGTGCTCCCTGGCCATGAAACCGGGAATGCGGTTGAACGGGTTGGGAACGATCTTCGCCCCGGCCGGGAAAGTCACCAGTTGCAGACGCCGGTCGGTCACCTCGTCGCCGAAGCGGACCTCCAGTTCCTTCCGCCCTTCCGGGTGGATTTCCAAGCCAACGTCCAGGGCGGCTGCGGCGGCCTGGCGGGTATGGTCGTCCGGCGTATTGCCGATGCCGCCGAAGGAGAAAACCACGTCCCCAGCCGCCATGGTGCGCCGGAAGGTCTCGGTCAGGCGCTGGCGGTCGTCCCCCAGGTACTCCACCCAGGACAGGCGCAGTCCCCGGGCCGCCAGCAATTCGGCTACCTTGGCGAAATGCTTGTCCTGGCGCTTACCCGACAGGATCTCGTCGCCGATGATGACCGCACCGAATACCCGACTCATACTTTCTCTCCCTCAATGGTGACAACGGCGCCGCCCCGGTCCCGGCGCAAGGCTTCCAGGCCGAAATGGGCAAAGGACAGAGCCGCCAGGGTAGGCACCAGGAGCCCGACCAGGGGAACGTGGGCCAGGAGGGCCATGGTCAAGCCCAGCATGAACAGGGGCCGCTTGTAACGGCGGCGCAATTCCTTCCATTCCCGGTCGGTGGCGTGCATGGACAGGGCGTCGTAGGCGAAGGTGCGGCGGTTGTACCAGCCCATGAGCACCAGGGGCAGGATGAGGGCCATGCCGGGGATCAGCCATAGGGGCACGGTGACCACCCAGCCCAGAATGAACAGGAGGGTGGCGAAGAGGCTGTTCCAGGTGGCGGCCACGAAACTGTCCTTGCCCATGGCGGCCACGTCCCGGTACTGGCCGTTGGCCAGGTGCTTCAGCAGCAGCGGCAGGACGAAGATGGCGGCGAGGAGCGATGCCGTGAGGTAGGCGCAGGCGAAAATGGCCAGCCAGCCCCCCAGCCAGGCCAGCATGTGGGCCAGCCAAACCAGGCCCCAGCCGACGAGCAGGCTCATCGGAGGATAGCCGATCAGCCACTCCACCAGCTCCCGCAGCCCCCAGAAGGCGAGGCCGATCCAGAGCACCAAGGAGAATACCGCCGGTGCCAGCAGGTAGCCCCACACCCGGCTCTCCCGCAGGCTCGCCAGGGTACGCATGAGGGCGAGGAGCACGTCAGCCATACTGGATTCCTTCCCATTGCTTTTGCAGGCGCTTCACGGAGACGGGCACCGGCGTCCTCAGCTCCTGAGCGAAGAGGCTGACCCGGAGTTCCTCCAGAAGCCAGCGGAATTGCTCGATCTGGGGATCGGAAGCGCCCTGCTTGGCGAGCTGCAAAGCCCGGCGCTCGTAACTGGTCCACAGGGGCCCGTACTCGGCCATAAGCCGGGCGTCCCGGGCAGGGTCAGCCTTGAGCTTGTCCAGGCGCACCTGGATGCCCTTCAGATAGCGGGGATAGTGCTGGAGCCGCTCGAAGGGCGTGTCGGTGACGAAGCGTTTGCCCAGGAGGCGCTTCACCTGGGCCTCGATGTCCTGGAAGGCGGCGGCATGGGCCTTGAAGGCCGGCAGCTTTTTCATCACCGCCTGCCACTCGGTCAGCACCGCCCCCACCAGCCGGCAGACCTCCTGCATGATGAGGCCCAGCCTGGCCTTGGAATCGTTGCAGCGGGCCTTGAAGCTGGCCTGGTCCGTGGGCCAGGGCTCCACCAGGCAGGCCCGCTCGAAGGCGAGGTCCACGATCTGGCGCTTCAACTCCTCGGTGGTGCCCAGGGCCATGTACTGCATGCCCATCTGGGTGAGGCCGGGCACGTTCTTGTCGAAATACTTCACCTGCTCCCGGAACTGGATCATGAAGAGCCGCAGGAGCCCCTGGCGATGGACCCGAAGGGCTTCCTCCGGGGAGTCGAAGACCTTGAGGCTCACCGTCTCGCCGTCATCGGAAAGCCCCGGGTAGCCCAGCACCGTCTGGCCGTTCACCGGCACTTCCATGAGCTCCGGCAGTTCGCCGAAGGTCCAGTCGGTAAGCTTGGCGTATTCGGACGGCGTTTCGTGGAGTTCCGCGAATTCCTGTTTGGCTTCCTTGCCCCATTGGGCGCGGAGCTGGGTGAGGTTGCGGCCCATGTCCAGCTGCCGGCCGTGCTCGTCCAGCAGCTTGTAGTTCATGAAGAAGTGGGCCGGCAAGGCATCGGGCCGGAAGGCGTCCGGGGTCACCGCCCAGCCCCGGGCATTCAGGCCCCGGGCTTCCAGGATGTAGTCGATGAGGGCCGGGATGAGACCCTGGGCCATCTTCTTTTCGTCGCTGCCCACGGCCTCCACGAATTCCTCGGCGAATTCCGGCACCGGTACCAGCTTGGCCCGGATCTTCTGGGGCAGGGTCTTGATGAGCTGGACCACCTTTTCCTTGATGAGCCCGGGCACCAGCCACTCCAGCCGGTTGGCGGGCAATTGGTTGAGCTGTGCGAGCGGCAGGGTCATGGTGACGCCGTCCCGGGGCGAGCCCGGCTCGAAGTGGTAGGTGAGCGCATACTCCACGCCCCCCAGGCGCAGATGGTGGGGGAAGGCCTCGGTGGTCACCCCGGCGGCCGAGTGGCGCATGAGGTCGTCCTTGGAGAGGAACAGGAGCTTCTTGTTCTCCTCCTCCGCTGACCTGCGCCAATGGTCGAAGCCAGCGCCGTTGTGGATGCCCTCGGGGATGAGGTGATCGTAGAAGGCGAAGATCAGCTCGTCGTCCACCAGCACGTCCTGGCGGCGCTGCTTGTGCTCCAGGTTCTCGATTTCCCGGATGCACAGCATGGCTGGGCCATCCCCCGGGACGGGCGCCTGCTGCGCACGGCGGATGCCGGCGCTCACTGGGAGGCTGCGCCGGTACTCGAAGGCATGTCCCCGGTCAGCGGGGTCGCCTTCGCCACCCCGACCGCC
>JBLNBI010000238.1:0-3543 GCA_050259815.1 Actinomycetota bacterium
CGGCCAGTTGCCCCCCGCCCATGTCCAGGGCCTGCTGCGCCGCTTCGAACGGGTCAAGGTCAAGAGTGGCCAGGTCATGGTGAAGGAGGGTGACGAGGGGGACTACTACTACCTGATCGAATCCGGCCGCTGCGAAGTACGGCGCAGCATCGGTGGCGCCGACATCCTGTTGGCCGAACTGAAGGCCGGCGATGCCTTCGGCGAGGAAGCCCTGGTGTCCGATGCCAAGCGCAACGCCTCCGTGATCATGAAGACCGATGGCGTCGTCCTGCGCCTGGCCAAGCCCGATTTCATCGAGCTGCTGCGCACGCCTCTGCTGCACGGCATCTCCCGGGAGGAAGCAGAGCGCCGGGTGGCGAAGCGCGGTGCCGTGTGGCTGGACGTCCGCTATGCCGTCGAGTTCGCTTCCGACGGACTGTCCGGGGCGATCAACATCCCCCTCAACGAAATCCGGAACGCCTTCGGCCTCCTGGATCGGGGCCGGGAGTACGTCGTCTATTGCCAGAGCGGACGGCGCAGTTCCACCGCAGCCTTCCTGCTGGCCCAGAACGGCTTCGACGCCTTCTGGCTGGAAGGCGGACTGGCCGGTCGGGGAGGGCACTGAGATGAATTCGCCCGCCAAGCCGGATATCACCAGCACCGGGGATGTGGCCAGCCGGCTGCTCTTCCTCAAGAACCTGCAGACGGTCACCAACAAGATCCATGCGACCCGCAATGTGGACGAGATCATGCTGGAGCTGTCCCAGGACATCGGCAGTCTCTTCAATGCCGACCGTCTGACCATCTACATCGTCAGCGAGGACAAGCAGTCCATCGTCTCCAAGGTGAAGACGGGGCTCAATTCCTTCAAGGACATCAAGCTGCCCATCAATGAGCAGAGCGTTGCCGGCTACGTGGCGTTCACCAAGAAGACGGTCAATATCCAGGACGTCTATGACGACGAGGAGCTCGGCCGGCACAGCCCGAAGATGAAGTTCCTCCAGGAGGTGGACAAGCGCACCGGCTATCGCTCCAAGCAGATGCTGGTGGCTCCCATCATCGATGGCGAGGGCGAACTGCTGGGGGTGCTGCAGCTCATCAACAACAAGGCAGGTACCCCGTTCTCCACCGTGGCCGAGGAGGGGGCCGGCGAACTGGGCCAGACCTTGGCCATCGCCCTCAACCAGCGCCAGCGGCCGGCTTTTGCCATCCGCTCCAAGTACGACCATCTGGTGGCCGACGGGCTCATCTCCGCCGCCGACATGGAGCAGGCCCAGCGCGCCGCCCGCCAGCAGGGGGGCGATCTTGAAGAAGTGCTCATCAAGGACTGGGGCGTGAAGCCGGCAGCCATCGGCGATGCCTTGTGGAAGTTCTTCGGCACCCCCTACGAGCCGTTCAAGACCGACCGCATCAAACCCATAGACCTTCTGCGCAACATCAAGCGGGAGTACGTGGACGAGAGCCGCTGGCTGCCCCTGGAGGAGAACAAGGACGGCATCGTCATCCTTTCCCCTGATCCGGATCGGGTACGTAGCTCCCGGGTGGCGAACAACGTCTTCCCGAAGAGCAAGATCGTTTACCGGGTGACTACCAACCGGGAATTCGTCCAGACGGTGGACCAGTTCTTCGGCGCCCTGGCCGACATGGGGTCGGTGACCGACCTGCTGTCCGACCTGGGGGAGGGGGAAGAGGGGGCCGATAGCGCTTCCGACGACATCTCCGCCGCCGCCGACAACGAACTGGTCCGGCTGGTGAACAAGATCATCATCGAGGCCTACCAGCAGGGGGCGTCGGATATCCACATCGAGCCGCGGCCCGGCAAGGACAAAACGGCCATCCGTATCCGCAAGGATGGCTCCCTGGTCAATTACATCGAAGTGCCGGCCTCCTACCGGAATGCCCTGGTGACGCGCCTGAAGATCATGTGCGACCTGGATATCTCCGAGAAGAGAAAGCCCCAGGACGGAAAGATCAAGTTCAAGAAATACGGGCCCCTGGACATCGAGCTGCGGGTCGCCACCATCCCCACCGCCGGCGGCGTCGAGGACGTGGTGATGCGTATCCTGGCCGCGGGCGAGCCCATCAAGCTCGACCAGCTCGGCTTGACGCCCCGGAACCACGAGAATCTGATCAAGTGCGTCGAGAAGCCCTACGGCTTGTTCTTCGTGTGCGGCCCCACCGGTTCCGGCAAGACCACGACCCTGCACTCGGTCCTGGGCTACCTCAATACCCCGGACACCAAGATCTGGACGGCCGAAGACCCGGTGGAAATCACCCAGAAGGGACTGCGCCAGGTCCAGGTGAACAAGAAGGCCGGCCTCGACTTCGCCACGGTCATGAAGGCCTTCCTGCGGGCCGACCCGGACATCATCATGGTCGGCGAAATGCGGGATGCCGAGACCACAGGCATTGGTATCGAGGCCTCCCTCACCGGCCACCTGGTCTTTGCGACCCTGCACACCAACTCGGCGCCGGAATCCATCATCCGCCTCCTCGACATGGGCATGGATCCCTTCAACTTCGCCGATGCCCTGCTCGGCATCCTGGCCCAGCGCCTGGCCAAGCGCCTGTGCAAGAGCTGCAAGGAGGCCTACCAGCCCACGCCGGAGGAGATGAAACAGCTCCTTACCGAGTATTGCGAGGAGCTGACCAATACGGACTTCTGGAAAAAGGACCCCAAGGGCTCCATGGAGTCCATCTACAAGGACTGGGCCAGCCGCTATGCCAAGGACGGCAAGTTCACCCTCTACCGTACCAAGGGCTGTGACGCCTGTAACGGCAGCGGCTACAAGGGGCGGGTCGGCCTGCACGAATTGCTGGTGGGCACCGATACGGTCAAGAAGCTGATCCAGGAAAAAGCCCGGGTTGCCGAAATCCTGGCATGCGCCTTAAATGAAGGCATGCGGACCCTCAAGATGGATGGCATCGAGAAGGTGGTGCAGGGTATTACCGACATCAAGCAGGTTCGGGCAGTCTGTATCAAGTAAGGGGGGGGCTATGGAAACCGTCGAGGGGCTATTCAAGCGCCTGGAGCAACTCAACGATATCGGCGCCTCTCTCTCCAACGAGCGCAATCTCGGCCGCCTGCTGGAGAAAATCCTGGTGGCGGCCAAGACCATCACCCGCGCCGACGGCGGCACCCTTTACCGAATGTCCGAGGACCAGCGGCGGCTCCATTTCGAGATCGTGCGCACCGATTCCCTGGGCATCGCCTTCGGCGGCACCAGCGGCAATCCCATTTCCAGTAAATTTCCCGATCTGCTTCTGTACCGGGACGATGGCTCCCCCAACAACTCCATGGTGGCGGCCTATGCGGCGATCACCGGGAAGACGGTCAATATCGCCGACGCCTACCAGGCGGAGGGCTTCGACTTTTCCGGCACCCGCCGCTTCGATGCGGGGACCGGCTACCGCTCCAAGTCCTTCCTGACGGTGCCGATGAGGAACCACGAGGGTGAGATCATCGGCGTCCTCCAGCTCATCAACGCTGTCCATCCGGAAACCGGCGTCGTCCACGCCTTTTCCGAATCCGACCAGCGGTTGGCGGAATCCCTTGCTTCCCAG
>JBLNBI010000239.1:0-4008 GCA_050259815.1 Actinomycetota bacterium
ACGGTGGTCAGGGTGGCCGCCTCCATGGCCACCCACAGGATGCCCAGGTTGTTGGTCATCAGGGCCACCAGCATGGTGAAGGAGAAGAACTGGTACATGCTGTGGTAGAGCCGCATGCGGCGGGGCGTCATCTTGCCGTGGTCCAGCTCCACCAGCATGTAGGGGCGGGAGAAGATGGCGGTGGTGAGGGCCACGAAGGCGGTCAGGGCGACCAAGAAGACGTTGAGGGGGTCGATGAACAGCTCGTGGCCCAGGGCGAAGGCGGGGCCTTCGGCGATGATCTGGGCGGTGAGGGCGGCGGCGGCCAGGAAGGTGCCCAGGCTGAAGGCCACATTCACGTCCCGGGCGTAGCCCCGGTGGCCGATCAGGGCCAGGACGAGGCCGCCGAGGAGCGGGGTGCCGAGCACGAAGTAGAGCGCGGTCATCGCCTCAATCCTCCTTGAGCTTTTCCAGGTGGCGGATGTCCAGGCTGTCGAACTGCTCGCGGATCTGGAACATGAACACGCCGAGGATGAACATGCCCACCAGCACGTCCAGGGCGATCCCCAGCTCCACCACCATGGGCATGCCGTAGGTGGCCGAGGTGGCGGCGAAGAAGAGGGCGTTCTCCATGGTGAGGAAGCCGATCACCTGGGGGACGGCCTTGGCCCGGGTGATCATCATCATGAAGGAGAGCAGCACGCAGGCCAGGGCGATGCCCAGGGTGCCCCGGGCGATGGAGGCGGACAGCTTGGAGATGGGCAGGGCCAGGTTGAAGGCGAAGACCACCAGGACGATGCCCACCAGCATCAGGGTGGGGATGTTGAGCATGGTCTCGATGTCCCAGCGCACGTTGAGGCGGTCGATGAGCCGGTGCAGCAGGTAGGGGATGAGGACCACCTTGAGGGCCAGGGTGAGGGCCGCCGAATAGTAGAGATGGTGCTGCTTGGTGACGTAGGCCACCACCAGGGTGCCTCCTACCACCGCCGCCCCCTGCAGGGTGAACAGGTGGATGAGGGTGAGGATGCGGCGCTGAGAGAGCATGGCGAAGGCCAGCATCAGCATCGCCGCCGCGAACAGGTTGATGAGCTGGCCGATCAGTTGGTCCATTCAGGCCCCCAGGAGGAAGTGCACCAGCATGCCGATGACGGCGAGCAGGAAGGCGGTGGCCAGGAATTCCGGCACCCGGAAGATGCGCATCTTGGCACTCACCGTCTCGACGAAGGCCAGGAGGAAGCCGCCGATGGCGAGTTTGAAGCCCAGGACCGGCAGGGCAAAGAGGAGCGCCGTCGGGTTCTGGGCCTCGGCGATGCCCCAGGGGAAGAAGAGGGCGAGGCCGATGCAGGAATAGGCGAAGAGCTTGAGGGCCGCGGCCCACTCGATCAGGGCCAGGTGGCGGCCCGAATATTCCAGGATCAGGGCCTCGTGGATCATGGTCAGTTCCAGGTGAGTGGCGGGGTTGTCCACCGGCACCCGGGCGTTTTCGGCGAAGGAGACGAAGGTGAAGGCCAGGCCCGCGAAGGCGAGGCTCGGGTAGATGGCGAATTCCTTGTGGGCCAGGCTCTCGACGATGCTGGTCAGGGCCGTGGACTGGCTGATCAGGGAGGCGGTGAACAGCACGGTGAGGAGCGCCGGCTCGGCCAGGAAGCCGATCAGCATCTCCCGGCGGGCGCCCAGGGTGCCGAAGGAGGTGCCGATGTCCATGGCGGCCAGGGAGATGAAGACCCGGGCCACTGCAAAGAGCCCAACCAGGGCGATGGCGTCGGCGGCAAGCGACAGGGGCAGCTCGGTGGATAGGGTGGGGATGATGGCGCAGCTCAGGGTCATGCACCCGAACACCACATAGGGGGCGGCCCGGAAGAGGGGCGAGGCGGTCTCCGCCACCACCGATTCCTTGTTGAAGAGCTTGTGCAGCATCCGGTAGGGCTGAAGGAGGCCGGGGCCCCGGCGGTTCTGGAGCCAGGCCCGCCACTGGTTGACCCAGCCCATCAGAAGGGGCGCCAGGGCCAGGGCCGCGACGATGGCGAGGGCTTGGGAGAGGAAACCGGTCGGGCTCATCGCTGCACCAGGAGAAGCATGAAGATGAGGGTCAGGAAGCTGTACAGCAGGTAGACGGCGATGCGCCCCTGCTGCAGGCGGCCGATCTTCTCCGCCAGGAACTCGACGGTGCGGGCCACCGGCAGGTAGAGCCAGTGCCAGAAGTTGTCTCCCACCGTGACCTGGTAGCGGGGCTCCTTGTCGAAGGGGGACGGCAGGTGGCGCTCCAGGCGGAAGAAGGGTTCGAAAATCTGCCGGATGGGCTGGCCGAAGCCCTCCGCCGTGTCCTGCATGCGGGGCGTCTGCCAGGGGTGGCCGCAATCCCAGGGGGGAGCGCGGCGCAGGCGGCCGTGGTAGAAAATCCGCACCAGCCCAAAGGCCAGGGCCCAGCACACCACCACCCCGGCCAGGAAGAAGAGGGGGCCGTAGCTCGCCCGCTCCACCGAGGTGGGGGCCAGGAGCCACCAGCCGGTCGCCGTCACCTTCGGACCGAGGCCGGCGCCCACCAGGGGGCGGGTGACGTGGTCGATGAGCTGGATGAGGAAGGTCGGGAAGAGGCCGAGAGCCACGCACCAGACCGCCAGCCAGACCATGCCGATCCTTTCCCAGGGGCCGGCGTCGTGGGCCTGGTGCAGCTTCTCGTCCCGGGGTTGGCCGAGGAAGATGACCCCGAAGAATTTCACCATGGCGTAGCCGGCCAGGGCCGCGATGAGGGCAATGGCGGCGGCGACGATGGGAATGAACATGTTGAGGAAGGAATCCGGCAGCCCCGGGGTGAACAGGAAGCTCTGGAGCAGCAGCCATTCCGACACGAAACCCGACAGGGGCGGCAGTCCGGAACTGGCGAAAACCCCCACCAGGACCAGCCAGGCGACCCAGGGCATGAAGCGGATGAGCCCCCCCAGGTGGCCCAGGTTGCGCTCGCCCGTGGCGTGGAGCACGGCGCCGGTGCCCACGAACAGCAGGCTCTTGAAGAAGGCGTGGCTGACGGCGTGGTACAGGCAGGCAGTGAGTGCCAGGGCGGACAGCTCCACCATGCCGTAGGACTTGAACAGCAGGGCGAGGCCGATGGCGGCCAGGAGGAGGCCGATATTCTCGATGGAGGAGTAGGCCAGGAGCCGCTTCATGTCGGTCTGGACGGTGGCGAAGACGACGCCGAACAGGGCCGTGCACAGTCCCAGGGCGAGGAGGGCGACGCCCCACCACACCATCTGCATGTGCAGGAGGTCGAAGGAGACCCGGAGCAGCCCGTAGATGGCGGTCTTCAGCATGACGCCGCTCATCAGGGCGGAGACCGGGGAAGGGGCGGCAGGGTGGGCTTCGGGCAGCCAGACGTGGAGCGGCAGCATGCCCGCCTTGGCGCCGAAGCCGAGGACCGCCAGCAGGAAGGCGGCGGAAGCCCAGAAGGCGGGCAGGGACTGAGCCCGCATGTTGGCGAAGGTGTAGTCGCCGGTATTGGCCTGGAGGACGCCGAAGCAGAGGAGGATGGCGATGGCCCCGATGTGGGCGATGAGCAGGTAGAGGAAGCCCGCCCGGCGGATTTCCGGCACCCGGTGGTTGGCCGTGACCAGGAAGAAGGAGGACAGGGCCATGGTTTCCCAGGCCACCATGAAGGCGTAGGCGTCGTCGGCCAGGATGACCAGGGCCATGCTGGCCAGGAAGAGGTGGTACTCGAAGCAGAGGAGGCCGGGGGGCGTGCCCTCGCCATGGCGGAAGTAGCCGGCGGCGAAAATGGAAACCCCGGCGGCGGCGCCCCCCAGCAGCATCAGGAAGAAGGCCGCCAGGGAGTCGAGCCGCAGGTGGAAGGGAAGCTGGGGGAGGCCGATGGGCAGGATGGCGACCTCCGGGCTTTCCGCCAGGGCCGCCGCCCCCAGGGCCGCCAGGAAGAGGCCAGCCGCGGCTCCCAGGGGGAAGAGCAGGCGGGCGACGACAGCAAAGTTGCGCAGGAAGGGGATGCCCGACAAGCAGATGAGCAGCCATGCAGCGAGGACA
>JBLNBI010000240.1:0-6072 GCA_050259815.1 Actinomycetota bacterium
TCCGTGACCAGGTGGCCAACCTCTCCTCGTCCGGCGATCTCATCTGCTGCTCCACCATCCAGTTCAAGGACGGCCAGCGGGTCGAAGGCCTGAGCTGCCGGGTGTCCTGCTACACCCCGCCTGCCGCCCGGGGCCGCAAGCCCGGCGCAGCGGCACGGAAGCCGGAAAGCGACCTGACGGCGGAGTAATCCTCCCCCGGGGACGGGCAAAGGTTCTCCGGGGCATGGCAATTCGGCCGGCAGGCAGTAAACTGCCGGCCTCCCGCCACCGCGCCCACCGTTTGCTCCGTCCCCGCCATGCCGCTCCCCGTTCTCGACCCCGCCCTCTACCCCGGGCAACTGGCCGACAAGGTCGCCCGCTACAAGCAAGACTTCGCCGCCTTCGGCCTACCCGAGCCCGCCGTCTTCGCCTCCCAACCGCTCCACTACCGGCTGCGTGTGGAATTCCGCGTCTGGCACCACGGGGACGACATGGACTACGCCATGTTCGACCCGGAGAACCCCAAGCGCCCCGTCCTCATGGCCGACTTCCCGGCCGCCGACGCTGCCATCTGCGCCGCCATGCCCCGCCTCAAGGAGCGGGTGCTGGCCAGCGATATCCTGAAGAAGCGCCTGTACGCCGTGGAATTCCTCGCCACCCTGAGCGGCGAGCTGCTGGTCACCCTGATCTACCACTGCCGCCTGGACGAGACTTGGGAAACCGCCGCCCGGGCCCTGGCCGCCGACATGGGCATCGGCATCATCGGCCGCAGCCGGGGACAGAAGGTGGTCCTGGACCGGGACTGGGTGCTGGAAGAGTTCGAGTTGGACGGCCGCCGGCTCCGCTACCAGCAGTTGGAGGGCAGCTTCAGCCAGCCCAACGGCGGGGTGAACCGCCAGATGCTGGGCTGGGCCCGCTCCCAGGCAGCCGATCTCGGGGGCGACCTGCTGGAGCTCTATTGCGGCAACGGCAATTTCACCATCGCCCTCGCCCCCCTGTTCGGGAAGGTTCTGGCCACCGAGGTGAGCAAGACCGGCGTCCAGGCCGCCAACTACAACCTGGCCGCCAACCAGGTGGACAACGTCGCCCTGGTGCGCCTGTCCAGCGACGAGATCAGCGCCGCCCTGGCCGGCCGGGAGACCTTCCAGCGCCTGAAGGACATCGATCTGGGCAGCTACCGCTTCTCCACCATTTTCGTGGACCCGCCCCGCAGCGGCCTCGACCCGGCCACGGTGGAACTGGCCAGCGGCTTCGACAACATCATCTACATCTCCTGCAACCCGGACACTCTTCGGGACAACGTCGCCGCCCTGGAGAAGACCCACCGCATCGCGGCCGCCGCCGCCTTCGACCAGTTTCCCTACACCCACCACCTGGAGTGCGGGCTGCTGCTCAAGAAGAGGTGAAAGGGGCCTGGATTTACCCCCCGGCCCAAGAACTTGGCATTGACCCTGCTCTCTAAGGGGTGACATCGGCACACGCAGCGCCGAGCCCCAGGGAAACAACCAGAGAGAAGAAGACCAATGCCCTTGCAAGCCATCCCCAATCCCGCCCCCCGCCCCTCATCCGCTTTCGATGCCGCGGACCTGGGCGCCGACGAGCGGCGCCGGATCATCAAATACGGAATCGGCTTCGACGGGCGTTTCTACCGCTACCGGGAATACCGCTACGACCGGCTGGCCGACGCCCTCAAGTACGCGGAGCTCGACAGCACCCGCTCCGGCCGCCCCCCGTTGCAGGCGCCCGGGGAATGGTTGGCGCCCCACCGGCCCAAAGCGGACGACCGGGCGCTTATGGAGCGCTTCGGCATCGCCTTCGACGGCAGGCACTACCTCTATGACGGCTATCGCTATGACCACTGCGACGATGCCGTCAATTACGCCCGGCTGAAGGAGGCACGCCGCTCCTGATAACATCGGCCCATGAGCCGTTATCAAGAGCTTGCCGGGCAAACCGAAAAACTGATCGCCGACGGCGTCCTCCGCGCCGGAGACCGGCTCCCCTCGGTCCGCCAGGCCTGCCGCATCCACAACATCAGCCCCGTCACGGTCACCCAGGCCTACTACCTGCTGGAAAGCCGGGGGCTGATCGAAGCCCGCCCCAAGTCCGGCTATTTCGTCCGCGCCCGCCTGGGCCGGAACCTGCCCGAGCCCGAGATGAGCCATCCGGAAGGCGGCTCGACCCAACTCCAGGTCAGCGACTTCATCTTCCGCATCCTCGACAGCGTCAGGGACCCATCGGTGGTGCCCCTGGGGTCCAGCTTTCCCAGTCCCTATCTCTATCCCCTGGACAAGCTGGGGCGCTTTCTTGCCGGCGCCGCCCGCAAGTTCGACCCCCTGGCCACGATCACCGACCTGCCGCCGGGCAACGAGGAACTGCGGCGCCAGCTTGCCCTGCGTTACCTCGCCCAGGGCGCCCCGGTCTCCCCCCAGGAAATCGTCATCACCTCGGGGGCGATGGAGGCACTGAACCTCTGCCTGCAGGCCGTGACCCAGCCCGGGGACCTCATCGCCATCGAGTCCCCCACCTTCTACGCCGGGCTCCAGGCCAGCGAGCGCCTGAGACTGAAGGTCATCGAGATCCCCAGCCATCCCCGGGAGGGCGTCAGCCTGGCGGCCCTGGAGGATGCGCTCCGGCGCCATCCCATCAAGGCCTGCCTGTTCATGCTCAATTTCGCCAATCCCACCGGCAGCCTGGTGTCGGACGAGCGCAAGCAGGCCCTGGTGGAATTGCTGAGCCGCCACGACGTCCCCCTCATCGAGGACGACGTGTATGCCGAGCTTTACCTGGGGCAGCAGGCGCCCCTGTGCAGCAAGGCGGAAGACAAGTCGGGCCTGGTCATGCACGTATCCTCGTTCTCCAAGTGCCTGGCCCCCGGCTACCGGGTCGGCTGGGTGGCGGCGGGCCGCTACGCCGGCCGTATCCAGCGCCTGAAGCTGTCCACCAGCCTGGCCACCACCGTCCCGGTCCAGATCGCCCTGGCCGACTACCTCAAGCAGGGCGGCTACGAGAACCATCTGCGCCGTCTGCGCCAGGCCCTGGCGAGGCAGGAGGCCGAACTGGTCCAGGCCGTCGAGGAACATTTCCCGGCCGGCACCCGGCTGGCCCGCCCCCAGGGAGGCTACTTCCTGTGGCTGGAGCTGCCCCGGCAGGTGGATGCCCTCCTGCTGCACCAGCAGGCCCTGAACCACGGCATCAGCACCGCCCCGGGCCCCATCTTCTCGGCCAAGCGGGAATTCGGCCACCACCTCCGGCTCAACTTCGGCCATCCCGACTCCCCAGGCCGGCAAGCGGCCATGGCGACCTTGGGCGAGTTGATCGCGCGGCAGCTATAGGCCGGCTCGCCGGCTCTGCCAGAATCGGAGCCGGACCCGATCTGTTCCTATCGAATATCGCCACAGCTGAATCTGTTCCCATTTTCAGCCCGGTGATTTACTCCCCTCCATGTCCCAAGGGCGTTTGTCCCTCGGAATCGCTACTGGAGGGAAACGACAATGAGCAGCCCCGTCAGCAAGGTACGCGAAGCGAAGCTCGAGCTGTACCGGAAAAAGGGAAAGATCCACGCCAAGGCCGCCTCGGGCACATTCAACACCCTGCGCTGGGCCATGGTCTGGCTCACCCAGATCGTCTTCTACGGCGCCTGCTGGCTCACCTGGGATGCCAACGGCTTCACCCGCCAGGCCATCCTGTTCGACATCGCCCATGAAAAGCTCTACCTGTTCGGCCTGGTCCTGTGGCCTCAGGATGCCCTGATCCTGGCCTTCGTCCTCATCCTGGCCGCTACGGCCCTGTTCTTCGTGACGGCCCTGGCGGGCCGGCTGTTCTGCGGCTTCGCCTGCCCCCAGACGGTGTATACGGCCATCTTCACCTGGATCGAGGCCAAGGTCGAAGGCGACCACCTGGCCCGGCTAAGGCTCGACCAGAGTCCCATGAACGGCCACAAGCTGGCGCTCAAGTCCGTGAAGCACGGCCTGTGGTTCCTGTTTTCCGCCTGGACGGCCATCACCTTCGTGGGCTATTTCACCCCCATCCGCGACCTGCTGCCCACCCTGCCCGCCTGGAGCGTCGGCCCCTGGGAAGGCTTCTGGCTCATTTTCTACGGAGCCTTCACCTATGTGCAGGCGGGGCTTGCCCGGGAGGCTGTCTGCCAGCACATGTGCCCCTATTCCCGCTTCCAGGGGGTCATGTTCGATCCCGCCACCCGGAACGTGACCTACGACGTCCGGCGCGGCGAACCACGCAATGTCCGCCGCCAGACGGGCAATACCGGGGATTGCATCGACTGCGGCATCTGCGTCCAGGTCTGCCCGACCGGCATCGACATCCGGGATGGACTCCAGTACCAGTGCATCAACTGCGGCCTGTGCATCGACGCCTGCGATGAGGTGATGATCAAGACCGGCGCCCCCACGGGCCTGATCCGCTTCATGTCCGAGGATCAGCTGGCAGGACAGTCCCGGCCGACGAGCCCGCTCAAGCGGCCCCGGGTGATGGTCTATGCCAGTCTGCTCCTGGTTTTTTCCGCCCTGGGCGCCTGGACCCTGGCGGATCGTTCCCTGCTGCGGGTGGATGTCCTGCGGGACCGGGGAGCGCTCCTGCGGGAGACGGCCGAGGGCACCATCGAGAATGCCTACACCTTGAAGCTCATGAACCTGGACGACAGCCCGCGGGACTTCGCCATTGAGGTGAGCGGGCTACCCGGCATCGAGATCGTCGGCCCGCGGGAATTCCCGGTGGAGGCCGGCAGCATCCGGCCCCTGCCCGTCACCGTGGCAGTGCCGGCCGGCGGCGCGGTCTCCGGCATTCAGCCCATTTCCTTCCGGATTGCGGCCAAGGATGGCCCGGCGGCCTCGGTGGAGGAAAGGAGCAGTTTCGTCCTGCCCTGATCCTTTCCCCCGAGGATCAAACCCCTGCACCCGCCAGCAGCCTCAGGTCGTTTCCGGCGCAGGCTGCTCGGTCTTGCGGGGCCGGCGGCTGCGGGTGGCGGGCTTCTTGGCCGGCTTGGCGGGCTTAGCGGGAGCCGCTTCGGAAGCAGTCTCGGGCGCGGGCGCCGGGGCCTCGACGGCTTCCTGGACGACGACCGGTTCCTCGGCCGGCTTCGGCTCGGCAGCCTCCGCCTTCTTTTCCGCCGGCTTGCGGCTGCCCCGGCCCTTGCGGCGGGTTTCCGACTTGGGTGCCTCGGGCTTGGGCGCCTCGGCTTCCTGCACAACGCTGACCGGCATCACCGGCTCGGGTGCCGCCGGTTCGGCATGGACCGGCGCCGGAGCTGCGCGGAAGACGTAGGCCCCCGACTTCTCGTCGCGCCCGAAATCCAGCAGCCCCCGGGCCTTGGCCTCTTCCAGCAGGTTGCCGAAGGCCCGGAAGCCGTAGTACGACTCGTTGAAATCCGGCTTGCGGCGCTTGATGGCCTCCTTCAGCACCGAAGCCCACATCTTGCCGCTGTCGCCCCGCTCGGAAACCAGGGCATCGAAGGTGGCCACGGCGATTTCGATGGCTTCGGCCTTGCGGGCTTCCCGCTCCGCCCGGCGGCGGGCCTCCTCCTCGGGGGTGCGCTTTTGCGCCGAGGCCGTCTCCCGGGCTTCCCGGCGGGCCGAGCGCTGGCTTTCCCGGACCAGGTCGTCGTAGAAAATGAATTCGTCGCAGTTGGCGATGAGGAGGTCGGAGGTGGATTGCTTCACCCCGACGCCGATCACCTGCTTGGCGTTCTCCCGCAGCTTGGAGACCAGGGGCGAGAAGTCCGAGTCGCCGCTGACGATGACGAAGGTGTTCACGTGGGACTTGGTGTAGCAGAGGTCCAGGGCATCCACCACTAGGCGGATGTCGGCGGAGTTCTTGCCGGACTGGCGCACATGGGGGATCTCGATCATCTCGAAATTGGCCTCGTGCATGGTGGATTTGAAGCCCTTGTAGCGATCCCAGTCGCAGTAGGCCTTCTTGACCACGATGCTGCCTTTCAGGAGCAGGCGCTCGAGGACCAGCTTGATGTCGAACTTTTCATATTTGGCGTCGCGGACGCCGAGTGCGACGTTCTCGAAGTCGCAGAACACCGCCATGCTGACGGTGTCGTGGGGTGAAGCCATGTAATTCTCCGGT
>JBLNBI010000241.1:0-20428 GCA_050259815.1 Actinomycetota bacterium
ACCTTCTACAACCTGCCTTCGGCCGGTGAGAAGGTGACCCTGCTCACCCATTTCGCGGTGCGGGAGGACGGGCATTTCCTCTATGGCTTCCTGACCGAGGCGGAGCGCTTTGCCTTCCGCCAGCTCATCAAGATTTCCGGGGTCGGCGCCCGCATCGCCCTGTCGGTGCTGTCCGGTCTGTCGGTGGGCGACCTGGCCG
The DNA here is from genome assembly GCA_050259815.1 of Actinomycetota bacterium. Classification (GTDB taxonomy): domain Bacteria; phylum Pseudomonadota; class Gammaproteobacteria; order Burkholderiales; family Rhodocyclaceae; genus JAGTRP01. The sequence goes on from JBLNBI010000241.1 coordinate 200, forward strand.
CCGCCGTAGCCCGCCAGGAAGCCGGCCGGCTGACCAAGATTCCCGGCATCGGCAAGAAGACCGCCGAACGCCTCCTGCTGGAACTGAAAGGCAAGCTGGCCGACACGACCTCGGCAGCCCTGCCCATGGTGGAAGATTCCACCCAGGACATCCTCAACGCCCTCCTCGCCCTCGGCTACAACGACCGGGAGGCGGCCAACGCCATGAAGCAGCTGCCGGCCGGGGTCGGCACCTCGGACGGCATCCGCCAGGCTTTGAAGCTCCTCTCCAAGGTCTGAGATGGCGTTCGACACCTCCCCCAAGCGCCTCGCCCAGATCGCCCTGGTGACCCTGCTCATCGGCGGCTGCGTGGCCGTGCTGTGGCCCTTCATCGGCGCGGTGCTCTTCGCCTTCGTGCTGTGGATATGCACCTGGCCCTTCTACCGTTCCCGCATCCTGCCCCTGGTCAAGGGCAACGACAGCCGCGGAGCGGCGCTGATGACCCTGATCCTCGTCCTGGTTATGCTGCTGCCCATGGTCTTCCTGTCCGGCGGGGTGGTGGGCGGGGTGGATACCCTGATCGCCAAGACCAAGCCTTATGTGGAACAGGGACTGCCCGCCGAGCCGCCGGTATTCCTCAAACAATTGCCCGTGGTCGGCGGCGAGATCGAGGCCACCTGGCATCGGGTCGCCGGCAGCCGGGAGGAGATGAACAATCTTCTCAAGCAATTCATCGCCCCCGCCCGCCAGTTCACCCTCTCCCTCGGCGTGCTGGTCGCCAACGGCATGCTGCAGATCGTCCTGGTCCTGTTCGTGGCCTTCTTCCTCTACCGGGACGGGGAGGCGATCAACCAGGCGTTGGGCACCGGCGCCCGCCGCCTCGGCGGTCCCTTGGGGGAACGGATGCTCCAGCTGGCCCGGGGAACGGTCAATGGCGTCATGCTGGGCCTGGTGGGCACGGCGGCAGCCCAGGGAGCGGTAGCCCTCATCGGCTTCCTGATCGCCGGGGTGCCCGGCGCGGTGCTCCTCGGCTTCGCCACCTTCTTCCTGTCCCTCATCCCGGCCGGTCCCGTGCTGATCTGGGGCGGCGCCGCCGCCTGGCTGTACCATGGCGACCAGACGGGCTGGGCCATTTTCATGGTGCTCTACGGGATCCTGGTGATCAGCAGCATCGACAATTTTGTCAAACCTATCCTGATTGCCCGGGGAGCCGGCATTTCCATCCTGCTCATCGCCCTGGGGGTACTGGGTGGCGTCATGGTTTTCGGCTTCATCGGCATTTTCCTCGGACCGGTGCTGCTGGCCCTGGGCCACGCCCTGGTAAAGGAATGGACACAGGAGGAACTGGCTGCATGATCGAGACCGACAAGTTCGCCGAGGACCCGGGCGCCAGCCGGATCATCTCGCCCCAGACCAAGTCCGCCCAGGAAGAAGCCCTGGAGCGGGCCCTGCGACCCAAACGCCTGGCCGACTACACCGGCCAGAAGAATATCCGCGAGCAGCTGGAAATCTTCATCCAGGCCGCCCGCAACCGGGGCGATTCCCTGGACCATGTTCTCCTATTCGGCCCCCCGGGCCTGGGCAAGACCACGCTGGCCCACATCGTCGCCCACGAAATGGGCGTGAACCTGCGCCAAACCTCCGGCCCGGTGCTGGAACGGGCCGGCGATCTGGCGGCACTGCTGACCAACCTGGAACCCCACGACGTCCTCTTCATCGACGAAATCCACCGTCTGAGCCCAGTGGTTGAGGAAATTCTCTACCCGGCCCTGGAGGATTTCCAGATCGACATCATGATCGGCGAGGGCCCGGCCGCCCGCTCGGTGAAGCTGGACCTGCCCCCCTTCACCCTGGTGGGCGCCACCACCCGGGCGGGGATGCTGACCAATCCCCTGCGGGACCGCTTCGGCATCGTCGCCCGCCTGGAGTTCTACACCGCCGAGGAACTGCAGAGCATCGTCAGCCGCTCGGCCAGCCTGCTGAACGCCCCCATCGACCCGGAAGGCGCCCTGGAAATCGCCAAGCGCTCCCGCGGAACCCCCCGCATCGCCAACCGGCTGCTGCGCCGGGTGCGGGACTACGCCGAGGTGAAGGGCGACGGCAAGATCAGCCGGGCCATCGCCGATGCCGCCCTCTCCATGCTGGACGTGGACCCGGCAGGCCTCGACATCATGGACCGGAAGCTCCTCCACGCCGTCATCGACAAGTTCGGAGGCGGTCCGGTCGGGGTAGACAACCTCGCCGCCGCCATCGGCGAAGCCCGGGACACCATCGAGGATGTCCTGGAGCCCTACCTCATCCAGCAGGGCTACCTGCAGCGCACCCTGCGGGGGCGCATCGCCACCCCCGCCATCTACCGGCACCTGGGCCTGGAAGCGCCGGCCCGGGCCAATGTCCAAGCCGATCTCTGGAACGGAAGCTAGGAGGCACGCCATGGAAGAACTGCTCGCCATACTGCAGAGCCGGGACGGACTGATGCTCGGCCTCATCATCTTCTCGTCGGGCATCGGCATCGGCGCCAGCGTCGTCCAGATCAACTCCATTCTGCGGCGCAAGGCCAGCGATGCGGTCACCTCGATCATCACCTGGGCACTGCTGCTGGCCTTCTCCCTGGCCGCCACCTACTACCTGTGGCATACCTCGGAAAACCTCGTCCTGCCGCTGACCATCGGCACCCTGGCCATCAGTTCCGCCATCGGCCTGATCGTATCCATCGGCGCCCGCCGGCGCCTGGCGGAGGTTGAAGCCGCCCGCCGCCAGCCCCAGGATGAGGACCTGCTCCAGACCTTCGCCGTCAAGTACACCGCGCTGAACCTGCGGCGCCGCCTCCAGGCCGCCCGGGAGCAGCGCGCGAGTGCTGCGGAATGAGGACTGAGTAGTTCCCCGAAACATACAGTTACAAAACCATGCCATCCGGTAGGGTAAAATTGCCGGATGAAATACGACCAGAAGCCTAACGCCTTCTCGATCCCCGTCCGGATATATTACGAGGACACCGACGCCGCCGGCGTCGTCTATTACGCCAATTACCTGAAGTTCTTCGAGCGCTGCCGCACCGAATGGATGCGCACCGTCGGTCATGGCCAGGCGGATCTCGCCGAGGAACATGGCATCGCCTTCGTGGTCCGCGCCGTCAGCTGCGAATACTTGAAGCCGGCCCGCCTGGACGATGCCCTCAGCGTGGGGCTGGAGGTGGAGAAGCTCGGTCGCGCCCAGATCGTCTTCCGCCAGCATGTCCGCCGGCCCAGCGACACCGCCGTCGACGGCTGGGAAGAACTGGCCACCGGCACCGTGCAGATCGTCTGCGTCAATGTCGAAAAAATGAAGTCTGCCCCCATTCCCGATTTTCTCCGCACCAAGCTCGAAGCGCTGCAATGAACGTCTCCCAGGACCTATCCATCCTCGAACTCATCCTCCACGCCAGCGCCGTCGTCCAGATGGTGATGGGCCTTCTGGCCGCCGTGTCCTTCATGTCGTGGTACTACATCTTCATGAAGGTCTTCGCCGTGCGCCAGGCCCGCACCCAGACCGAGGACTTCGAAAAGGACTTCTGGTCCGGCGGCGACCTGAACAACCTCTACAACAGCGCGGTGAACGACCGCCACCACGCCGGCAGCATGGAGCGCATCTTCGAAGCCGGCTTCCGGGAATTCACCAAGCTGCGCGGCCAGCGCAACCTGGACCCCAAGGACATCATCGACGGTGCCCGCCGCGCCATGCGCGCCACCTACCAGCGGGAACTGGATGCCCTGGAATCCCACCTGGCCTTCCTCGCCTCCGTCGGTTCCGTGTCGCCCTATGTCGGCCTGTTCGGCACCGTCTGGGGCATCATGCACGCCTTCCGCGGCCTCTCCAACGTGGGCCAGGCGACCCTGGCCTCCGTCGCCCCCGGCATTGCCGAAGCCCTGGTGGCCACCGCCATCGGCCTCTTCGCCGCCATCCCTGCCGTGCTGGCCTACAACCGCTTCTCCCATGACATCGACCGCCAGGCCACCCGCCTGGAAAGCTTCATGGAAGAATTCTCCAATATCCTGCAAAGGCAGATGAGATAAGGCCATGCGCCCCCGTCGCCTGAAAAACGAAATCAACGTCGTTCCCTACATCGACGTGATGCTGGTGCTGCTGGTCATCTTCATGGTGGCCACCCCCATGATGACGACCGGCTCGGTGGACCTGCCTACCACCGGCAAGAGCTCCCAGATGCCGGACAAGGTGGTGCGCGTCCTGGTCAAGGCCGATGGCGCCATCGCGGTCAAGGGCGACAGCCCGAAGGAACAGGAAGTGAGCCGCCGGGAACTGGCAGCCGCCCTGGCCGACGAGCAGGCCCGCAACCCGGATGTCGCCGTGCTGGTGTCCGGTGACAAGAGCGCGCGCTACGAATCCGTCCTGGACGTCCTGGACGAGATCAAGAAGCTCGATGTCAAACGGGTCGGCCTGGAAACCGTCCGCAAGTAAGACCGACATGAGCCCCATCACCACGCCCCAGGAACCCGGCAAGCGAAAAGCGCTGGTCCTGGCCATCCTGGTGCACCTGCTGCTGGTTGCAGCCCTGTTCTACGGGGTGCACTGGAAAAGCAACCAACCGGAGGCGGTGGAGGTTGAACTGTGGTCCAGCCGACCGGCCCCGGCCGCCATCGCCCCACCGCCTCCGCCGGAACCCAAGCCTGAGCCGAAACCGGAACCCAAACCCGAGCCCAAGCCGGAACCGAAGCCACAGGTGAAGCCGGACATCGCCCTCAAGGAAGAGAAAAAGCCGCCCAAGCCGGAGCCCAAGAAGCCGGAACCGAAGCCCGAGCCCAAACCGGAACCAAAGAAGCCTGAGGCCAAGCCCGAGCCCCGGGTGGACCCGCGGGATGCCTTCAAGGAGCAGATGGAGCGTGAAGAGAAGCAGCGCCAGACGGCCAATACCCAGGCCAAGCTCGCCGCCCAGGCCGCCGCCGAAGCGGATGGCCTACGTGCAGCAGCCGCCAAGCGCGGCATGAACGACTACATCTCCAAGATTCGCGGCAAGATCCGCGGCAATATCGTCCTGCCCCCGAACATCCAGGGCAACCCGGAAGCATTGTTCGAGGTCAACCAACTGCCCTCCGGCGAGGTGCTTTCCGTGAAGCTCAGAAAATCCAGCGGCAACAACGCCCTGGACACAGCTATCGAGCGAGCCATCTGGAAATCGTCCCCTCTGCCGAAGCCGGACAATCCCTCGGCCTTTGAACGGGACCTGAACATCAAATACAAGCCGTTTGAAGAGTAAAATCCCAAAAATTTTCGGACTCTGACCGCAATGCGCCCAATTATTCGTCCCTTTTTCGCGCTGGTCGCGTTGGCGGCCAGTGTTTTTGCCCATGCCCAGCTCTCCATCGAGATCACCGGCGCCGGCGCCAACCGCATTCCCGTCGCCATCGCCGACTTTGGCGGCGATGCCGGCTCTTCCCGGGCCCTGACCACCGTCATCCGGGGCGACCTGGAGCGTAGCGGCCTGTTCCGCATGGTGGATACCACCGGCGCCGCCCTGACCGAAACCTCGCCGGTGGATTACGGCGCCTGGCGCAGCAAGGGCGCCGATGCCCTCGCCGCCGGCAGCCTGGTTTCCACCCCGGACAGCCGCCAGGAAGCCCGCTTCCGCCTCTACGACATCAACAAGCAGGCCACCCTGGCCGGTGCCGCCTACGTGACCTCCGCCGCCCAGCTGCGCGCCGCCGGACACCGCATCGCCGACACCATTTACGAAAAGCTGATCGGCGAGAAGGGCATCTTCTCCACCCGCATCGCCTACGTGGTGAAGGCCGGCGGCCGTTACGAGCTGCAGATTGCCGATGCCGACGGCCAGAATGCCCAGACCGCCCTGGTCTCCAAGGAGCCGATCATCTCCCCGACCTGGTCCCCGGACGGCAATCGGGTCGCCTACGTGTCCTTCGAGAACAAGAAACCCATCATCTTCGTCCACTCCCTGTCCACGGGCCGCCGCCAGGTAGTCGCCAACTTCAAGGGCTCCAACTCCGCCCCCGCCTGGTCCCCGGACGGCCACAAGCTGGCCATCGTCCTGACCAAGGACGGCAATTCCCAGCTCTACACCATCAATGCTGACGGCAGCGGCCTGCAGCGCCTTGCCAGTTCCTCCGGCATCGACACCGAGCCCCGCTACTCCCCGGACGGCAGTTCCATCTACTTCACTTCCGACCGGGGCGGCAGCCCGCAGATCTACCGCATCGGCGCCACCGGCGGCGACGCCCAGCGGGTCACCTTCGAGGGCAGCTACAACGTCACCCCGCGCCTGTCCCCGGACGGCAAGACCCTGGCCTTCATCACCCGCCGGGAAGGCCGCTTCCAGCTTGCGGTCATGGACCTGGCCAGCAAGCAGGTCCAGATCCTCACCGATTCCCACAAGGACGAATCCCCGACCTTCGCACCCAACGGCCGCATGATCCTGATCGCCACCGAAATCGGCGGTCGCGGCGTGCTTTCCGCCGTGTCCACCGACGGCCGCATCAAGCAACGCCTGACCATCGCCGCCGGCGACGTGCGCGAGCCGGCCTGGGGTCCCTTCGGCCAGTAAATCCACCCACCACCATCCGCTTCAGGAGAATTAATAAATGAAACAACTGCTGCTCCCCGCCCTGCTGGCCGCCCTGCTCGCCGGTTGCGGTTCCACCCCGACTTCCGAAACCGGCGGCGCCCCGGTGGAAAGCCGCGGCCAGGGTACCGGCACCGGCGTCAGCACGGTGGTCGCTCCGACCCCGGACGGCTCCGGTCTGCCCCGGGAGCTGACCGATCCGAAGAGCGTTCTGTCCAAGCGTAGCGTCTATTTCGACCTGGACAAGTACGACGTCAAGGATGAGTACAAGGAACTCGTGGCCGCCCACGCCAAGTTCCTGGCCGCCAACCGCCAGTTCAAGATGCTGCTCCAGGGCAACACCGACGAACGCGGCAGCCACGAATACAACCTGTCCCTGGGCCAGAAGCGCGCCGACGCCGTGAAGAAGTCCCTGCTGCTCCTGGGCGCCAAGGAAGACCAGATCGAGTCCGTCAGCCTGGGCGAGGAAAAGCCGAAGGCCGAAGGCCACGACGAGTCCGCCTGGTCCCAAAACCGTCGTGCCGACATGCTGTACAAGGGCCCGACCGGTAACGGCGAGTTCTGATCATGGTTCGCCCGGCCAAGCTAACTGTCCGTGCCTGCCGCATTGCCCTGCTGGCGGCGGCCCTGGGCGCCGGCCAAGCCCAGGCCGGGTTGTTCGATGACGACGAGGCGCGCCGCCAGTTGGCGGAGTTCAAGTCGAGGACGGAAACCCAGTTCGACACCCAGGCCAAGGCCCAGCTCGAACTGGCCAACCAGATCCAGCACCAGGCCGACGAAATGGCCAAGCTGCGCGGCCAGATCGAGACCCTGAACTACGAGCTGGAGACCGCCAAGAAGCGCCAGCAGGACTTCTATATCGACCTGGACACCCGCCTGCGCAAGCTGGAATCGGCCACGACCGCCGAAGCTCCGGCAGCGGGCGAGGCGCCCAGGGAAGCCCCCAAGGCAGCGGCCAACCCCGCCCTGGAAGGCCAGGAGTACGAAAGCGCCCTCGGCCTTTTCAAGAACGGCAAGTACAAGGAAGCGGCGGCTGCCTTCGGCGCTTTCCTCCAGAAGTTCCCGGATGCAGCCCTGGCGCCCAATGCCCAGTTCTGGCTGGGCAATGCCTGGTATGCCCAACGGGATTGCAAGAAGGCCATCGAGGCCCAGAGCGTAGTCACCGCCAAGTGGCCGGATAGCCCCAAGGCTCCTGACGCCATGCTCGCCGTCGCCACCTGCCAGCAGGAACTGGGCAATGCGGCGGGTGCCAAGAAGACCCTGGAAACCCTGGTCGCCAAGTATCCCGGCTCCCCGGCCGCCGAAAATGCCGGCCACAAGCTGAAGAAGAAGTAGTTCGTGTCGTTACGCATCAGCGAGATTTTCTTTTCGCTCCAGGGCGAAGCATCCCGGGTCGGCCTGCCGACCGTGTTCGTCCGGCTGACCGGATGCCCCCTGCGCTGTAGCTGGTGCGATACCGCCTATGCCTTCACCGGCGGTACGGCCATGGAGATCGACGAGGTCCTTGCCGAGGTCGCCCGCCATCCGACCCGGCAGGTCTGCGTCACCGGCGGCGAGCCCCTGGCCCAGAAGGAGTGCCTCCCGCTCCTCACCGCCCTGTGCGACCGGGGTTATGACGTGTCCCTGGAAACCTCCGGGGCCCTCGATATTTCGGCCGTCGATCCCCGGGTATCCCGGATCATGGACCTGAAGGCGCCAGGTTCCGGCGAGGACGCCCGCAACCGCCTGGAAAACCTGCCCGGCCTCAACGCCCGGGACGAGATCAAGATCGTCATCGCCTCCCGGGCCGACTACGACTGGGCCCGGGACATGATTGCCACCCACGGGCTGGCGGATGTCTGCCCGATTTTGCTGTCTCCCGCCCAGGGGCAGCTGGAACCGGCCGAGCTGGCCGAATGGATTCTCGCCGACGGCCTGCCCGTGCGCTTCCAGATGCAATTGCACAAAGTCCTTTGGGGTAACATGCGGGGAAAATGACCCCAAGGAGACTGCCATGACGAGCGAGCGCCGTCAGTTCACCCGCATCCAGTTCAACGCCGACGCCCACCTGTCCCTGCCGGACGGTGACTTCGCCGTGGATGTGGAAGACATCTCCCTGAAAGGCGCCCTTGTCCGCCCCCGTGGCGACATGTTCGCTACGGTCGGCGCCAACGGCACCCTGGAACTGGCCCTGAACCAGGGCGACATCGTGATCCGTATGGAGGTCACCATTGTCCACCACGGCGGTGGCGATTTCGGCCTGGCCTGCCGGGAAATCGACCTGGACAGCATCACCCACCTGCGCCGCCTGGTGGAACTCAATATCGGGGACGAATCCGTCCTCAACCGCGAAATCAGCGCCCTGACCCGTTCCGATGCCTGACAAAGCCGTCGTTCTCCTGTCCGGCGGACTGGACTCCGCCACCTGCCTCGCCGTCGCCCGCAGCCAGGGTTTCGACTGCTATTGCCTGTCCTTTGATTACGGCCAGCGCCACCGGGCCGAACTCGAAGCCGCCGGCCGGGTGGCCGCCGCCCTGGGTGCCATCGAACACCGCATACTAAAGCTGGACCTGGCTCAGTTCGGCGGTTCGGCCCTAACCGACACCTCCATCGCCGTCCCCACGGAAGGCGTCCAGCCCGGCATCCCGGTCACCTATGTGCCGGCCCGCAACACCATCATGCTTTCCCTGGCCCTGGCCTGGGCCGAGGTCCTGGACAGCCGGGATATTTTCGTTGGGGTGAATGCGGTGGATTACTCCGGCTACCCCGACTGCCGGCCCGAGTACATCGCCGCCTTCGAGCGCATGGCCAACCTGGCCACCAAGGCCGGGGTCGAGGGTGCCAAGCTTTCCCTCCACGCTCCCCTCATCGACCTCAGCAAGGCCGACATCATCCGTACCGGCGCGGGCCTCGGGGTCAATTACGGCCTCACCGTTTCCTGCTACCAGGCGGATGCGGATGGCCGCGCCTGCGGCGTCTGCGACTCCTGCCGCCTGCGCCAAGAGGGCTTCCTCGCCGCCGGCCTGGCCGACCCCACCCGCTACGCCGGCTAGCCCCATGGAGGCCGCCACCCAGGGCAGCACGGTCCTCTGGCTGGCCTTTGGTCTCGCCTTCGCCTTTGGCGCCATCGCCCAACAGACCCGCTTCTGTACCATGGGCGCCATTGCCGACATCGTGAACATGGGCGACTGGAACCGCATGCGCATGTGGCTCCTGGCCATCGGGGTCGCCATCCTGGGCTCCACGGGCCTCCACGCCGCCGGCCTCATCGACTTGGGAAAATCCATCTACCGCACCCCGAACTTCACGTGGCTGTCCTACCTGGTGGGCGGCTTCTTTTTCGGGATCGGCATGGTCCTCGCCTCCGGCTGCGGAGCCAAGGCGCTGATCCGGACTGGCGGGGGCAGCTTGAAATCCCTGGTGGTGCTGGTGGTTGGCGGAATCACCGCCTATATCACCCTCCGGGGAGTTCTCGGCGTCTTCCGGGTCAAGGTGCTGGAATCCGTCGCCCTGACGCTTCCAGCCGGCCAGGACGTGCCCGCACTTCTGGCCGGAACCGGTCTCTCTCCCGACGTCACCCTATGGGGTACGGCCATCGCCATTGGGGGAAGTCTGGTTGTCTTCGCCTTGTCCCGGCGGGAATTCCTGACCTTTGAAAACCTGCTGGGCGGACTTGCAGCCGGCCTCGTCGTGGTTGCTGCCTGGTATGTGAGCGGCCACCTGGGCTACTTGCCGGAAAATCCGGAAACCCTCCAGGAAGCGTTCATCGCCACCAACTCCGGCCGCATGGAGGCCTTGAGCTTCGTAGCCCCCCAGGCCTACGGGCTGGAACTGCTCATGCTGTGGTCGGACAGCAGCCGGCGCCTCACCTTCGGCATCGCCAGCGCCCTGGGCGTCCTGGCCGGTTCGACCGCCTGGGCTCTTGCCACCCGGAGCTTCCGCTGGGAAGGCTTCCGGGACACCGAGGACACCGCTACCCATCTCATCGGTGCCGTCCTCATGGGCTTCGGCGGCGTTATCGCCATGGGCTGTACCGTCGGCCAGGGTATTTCCGGCCTCTCCACCCTGGCCTTGGGTTCCATGCTCACGTTCGGCGCCATCGTCTGCGGGGCCGTGGTCGCTTTGAGGCTTCAATATCGCCGCCTGATGCAAACAGCGTGAATCGCCATTCATTTCGTTGACACGATTCCTAAGGCTTCACTATAATTCGGCCTCCCTTGCATCGGAGGGTCGGTAGCTCAGTCGGTAGAGCAGCGGACTTTTAATCCGTTGGTCGCGAGTTCGAGTCTCGCCCGACCCACCAATCCACCCGGTGCAAAGTGAATGGGTTGTTAGCTCAGTTGGTAGAGCAGCGGACTCTTAATCCGTAGGTCGAGTGTTCGAGCCACTCACAACCCACCAGATTTCAAGCGGCCTCCAGCGATGGAGGCCGTTTTCACATCTGCCCTCGCCACGAACTCCAACTGCGATACCACTACCCCGCGGCGATGCGCGATTCAATAGTCATATCCAATTGCGCTAGCCGACCGCCTGCGGCATAGTGCGACAATGCCTTTGCGCGCCCTCGTCTCGCTCCTGATGACCTTGTTTCTGGCGTTTACGCCGGCTGCAAGGGGAGCCGATGTCGCCCTCGTATTGAGTGACAGCGCCGGCGCGTATTCAGAATTTGCCGCAAGCTTCCAACAATACGCCGAGGGCTCGAACTGGCGGGTGCGATGGAGCGGGACCGTGGAGAATTTCGATACCGCCCCCCGCGCCGATCTCATCGTCACCGTCGGATCGGAAGCAACCCGCGCCGTTCTACAGCGGGGAGTTGCAGCGCCGGTCCTGGCCACCCTGCTTCCGCGCCCGGCCTACGAGCGCGCCCTGTCCGATGCCGGCGGCAACCGTCCCCGGGGCGGGGCCACAGCGATCTTCCTGGATCAGCCCGTTGCCCGTCTCCTTGCCTTCGCCCGCTACCTCTTTCCGGATCGGCACCGCATAGGACTGTTGGCCGGCGCCGAGACCAAGGCCATGTTGCCCCAGATTCGCCAGGCAGCTGGCGGCACCGGCCTGGCCCTCGAAATCGAGGAACTGGAGGCCAACACCAACCCCGTCCCGGCGGTCAATCACCTCCTTCTGCGCAGCGACGTGCTGCTTGCCCTGCCTGACAGCGCCGTCTATCGCCGGGACAATGTCCGGGCCATCCTGCTGACCTCCTATCGCTTTCAACGTCCGGTGATCGGTTTTTCCCAATCCCTGGTGACCTCCGGTGCCCTGGCAGCCATCTACTCCACCCCTTCCCAGATCGCCCGCCAGGCGGTGGACATCGTCAAGACGCTGCGCCCGGATGGAATGAGCTTGCCGGCACCCCAAGCGCCGAGCCTGTTCGCCATCGCCATCAACCATAACGTAGCCCAGGCCCTCGGCCTGGCTCTCCCCGACGAACCCGCAATACGCCGCGCCCTGGCCGCGGACAAGGACGCCAGATAATGGAATTCAATCTGCGCCAACGCCTGCTGATTCTCAGCCTTCTCCCCAGCGCCCTGCTGGCCGTCATCCTGGTCGCCTACTTCGTGTTCTCCGGCATGCGTGCCCTTGAGGGGGAACTGAGGGAAAGAGGCATGGCAGTGGTCCGTTACCTGGCGCCGGTCAGTGAATACGGTGTTATCGCGGGCCACCTGGAGAGCCTGCAGAGCCTCGCCCAGACCACCGTTCAGCAACCGGGCGTCAAGGCCGCCGTGGTGGTGGGGCGCTCCGGACAGATTCTGGCGGTCAGCGGCCGGGTCTCCCTGTCCAGCAGCCAACTGAAGAAGGCGCCGGCCGAGCCGGGCATGGTGGCCGACACCGAGCAATGGATCGCCTTCGGCGCGCCGGTGCTGCGCACCCTGGCCGAATCCGATGCCCTGTTCGATCCGGCCGGGGCCAAGACCGCGCCGGAAGTCATCGGCCAGATATTCGTCGAGTTCGACAAGGGCGAACTCCTGGAGCGGCAACGGGGCCTTGTCCAGCGGGGCGTCATGATCATCGCGGTGGGGCTCCTGCTCATGGCCGTGGTCGCCCTGGGGATCGCCGACACCGTAACGAGGCCGGTGATCCGTCTGGTCAAGGCGGTCCGCGCCATGGGCCTGGGGCAGTTCGACACCCGGGTGACCGACCTGTCCTTCGGCGAGTTCCGGGAGCTCGAGCAAGGCTTCAACGACATGGCGGCCCGCATCGCGGAGGTGCACCAGACCATGCAGGAGCGCATCGAAGGCGCCACTGCCCAACTGGCTTTCCAGGCACGGCACGATCCCCTTACGGGACTGGTAAACCGGCGCGAATTCGAGGCTCGCCTGGAGAAGACCATCACCGCCATCCAGGCCGGCGGCGAGGAAGGCACCCTGCTTTTCATCGACCTCGACCGCTTCAAGGTGGTCAATGACACCTGCGGCCACCCGGCGGGAGACGAGCTTCTGCGCCAGATTTCCCGCCTCTTCCAGGGGCGGCTGCGGGAAGAGGACACCCTGGCCCGCATCGGCGGCGACGAGTTCGGGATCTTGCTCTCCAACTGCGTCGGCACCCGGGCCCTGCAGGTGGCGGAAGACATCTGCAACCTGACTTCCGCTTACCGCTTCATCTGGCAGGACAAGATTTTCGCCATCGGCGCCAGCATCGGCCTGACGCCCCTGAACCGCCAGGTCAAGGATGTGGCCGAGGCCCTGGCCGCCGGCGATTCGGCCTGCTACACGGCAAAGGAAAAGGGACGGAACCGGGTTCATGTCCAGGTCGCGGCGAGCCCCCAGAATCGCCGCCAGGCCGACCAGCCCTGGCAGGAACGCATCTCCCGGGCTCTTACCAGCAACACCCTGGTATGCGACGCTTTCCCCATCGAGCCTTTCCGGGCCGGGACCGAAAAGGACCAGTTCGTCGAAATCTGCGCCCGCCTGGACGACCACGCCACGCCGACGGTACCTTCCTCGATGCTCCTGGAGGCGGCGGATCGTTACGATCTGGCCCACCACATCGACCGCCATGTGCTGGAGTACGCCATCGCAGCCCTGGCCCGGGTGGAGAACAACGGCCGGCAGATGCGCTGCGTGGTTCCCATCTCCGCCGCCTCCGTACGTCGGCGCGAAACGATGGATATGCTGACCGCCGCTCTTGCCGGCAAGTCCCAACTGGCAGCCAACCTGTATCTGCTGGTGACCGAAGAGTGCGCGGTCCAGCACGCTCCCCAGGCAGTGGAGTTGTGCCAGGCGGCCCGCTCCCTCGGATGTCGCGTCGCCCTGGGAGAATTCGGTGGCGGCTTCGCGTCGTTCGGCCACCTGCGCAGCATCGCGCCGGACTGCGTCAAGATCAGCCGCAGCCTGACCCGGGACCTGGACAGCAATCGCAGCGCCCGAGCCCTTATCCGGGCCATCCAGGAAATTACCGACGACCTCGGTATCGAATCCATTGCCGAAGGAGTGGACGACCTGGAAACCTACAAGACTCTCCAGGAGATCGGCATCACCTATGCCCAGGGCCGCGCAGCCGCTCCCAGCGAACCCTTCGAGGATTGGGTGGAGGGGGCGGTCATCCGCTGAATCAGTAATTGAGCCGCAGGCTCAGCCAATGGGTCTCGGTAACGATGCGCGATTCCCGCAGGCCGTCGTGGGAACCATTGGCGGCCTGGGCGGTGTAGGCCACCTCGCCCCGGGTCGGCCCCATCTTGAAGGGATAGGCAAAGCGCCAGTCCACCTGTTCGAAGGGATGGACGAAGGAATTTCGGGTCCAGCGCATGAAACCCACCTTGTAGTACGTCACCGAGGCCTCCAGCCCGAGGGGCAGGGCCTGGGTCAGCATGGCGGAACTGGAATGAGTGGGTGCCGACTCCCGGGTATGCCGGGAAATCTTGTCGATATTGCCACTGTCGTCGGCAATCGAAGCCGCGGCGGTCAGGGTGGAATCAATGACGATATAGGCGTGGTTGTAGAGCAGCCGGGTGGACTCGAAAGGCTGCCAACGGGCCTGGTACTCGAAGCCGCGGATGCTGACCTTTTCACCGTTGAGGGCGGTATCGGCCCGTCCGCACACATTGTAGGGCGGTCCATTGCCCAGCAAGGCCGCCGGAAACTCGCAGTTCGGCGGCGTCAGGGCGTAGGGGGCCAGCTGGATGCGGTTCGGCAGCCGCTCGTGGAATACTCGCACGTCCAGGCTGGCGCGCAGGCGGCTGAATTCGGCCAGGTAGCCGGCTTCCAGGGTATCCATCTGCTCGGCGTGCAGGCCGGGCCGATAGAGGAAGTTGCGGCTGGAGACCGGCCCATTGAGGGCTACATCCCGGCTGTCGCCCCGGGCTTCCGACATGCTCGGCGTGCGGTGGGCGCGGGCGGCGATGACCCGCAGGGTATTCTCGGGATTGACGTGGTAGCTGACGCTGGCGCGGGGATCGAAGACGCCGCCGCTCAGGCTGTCGTGGCCCAGGTTGGCCCCGAAATTGACCAGCCAGGCCGCGGTTGGCCGCCATTCCAGGTTGCCGAACACCCGGTAGACCTGGCGCAGCTTGTCGTTGTTGGTGAAGAACTGGCGGGTGGAGCGGACGCTGGAATCGCTGACCCCCAGTCCCCACACCAGCCGGGTCGCCGCCCAAGGCGCCAGCAGGTGCTGCAATTCCAGCTCGGTGGTCGCTGACCGGCCGCCGTTATTGACATTGAACAGCAAGCCGCTGTCCTTCGCCAGATAGCGATCCGAGCCCCAATCCTCCACCCGGGAAAACTGCAGCTTCACCTCCTCGTCGGCGGACAGCGCCCGGCGCCAACCCAGATTGAATGCCGTGCTGCTCTGGCTGAAATCCCGGAACCGGTCTGCCGTGTCGTTGGGTCGGCCGAACTGGGAAATGTCGCTGGCCTGGGAAAGGCTGAACCGCAACTCGTCCCGGTCGTTCAGGGAAAGGTCGGCCCGCAGGTCGAACAACTGGGCATGGCGGCTGTCATGGGGATCAATCCAGCTACCGCTGTTCTCCATGCGCCGCAGTCCGCCATCTCCCTGCTGTTGGTAGGTGAAGCGGACATCGGCGCTCCCCACCTTGCCACCCCAGCGCAGCGTCTCATCCCGCACGCTCTGGTTGCCGTGGTTGGCGGAAAACATCCAGCCCCGGGCCTGGGAAGCATCCTGGGTGATGATATTAATCACCCCCATGAAGGCGTTGGAGCCGTAGGCAGCACTGTTGGAACCGCGGATCACCTCGATCCGCTCGATGTCCTCGATGGCCACCGGCAGGAGATTCCAATTCACACCGGAGCGGAAGAGCGGCGAATACTGGGAGCGCCCGTCCACCAGCACCTGGACCCGGGGCGAGTTGGCCTCGTTGCTGAGGCCGTGGTAGACCACCCGGGGAGCATCCTGATTATGGGGCGTGACGAAAAATCCGGGGACCAGCTTCAACAGGTCTGAAACCTGGCGGACGCCGGACTGGCGGATCAACTCCCGGTCCAGCACCGTGACGGCCCCCGGCGCATCGGCCACGGCCTGGGGCAGGCGGCTCACGGTGGCGACGATGGGCAGGCTGCTGAAATAGAGGTCCTCTTCGGCAGCCGAGACCGCGCCGAGTGACAAGGATACCCCGAGCCAGATCAGATACCGTACCCGATTCGCCCAGCCGGCCGATCTTGGAAGGCCATCAGTATTACGCAAGCGTCCCCCCATGCCATAAGTCGCCCTCGGCGAATAATCCCTGTTTCCCTTTGCGGATCAGTCGATCAGTACTCCAGCCGCAATGACAACCAGTGCATCTCCGTGGCGATGCGACTGGACAAGCGCCCATCCTGAGGATGATTGCTAATCTGGGCCGTATAAGCCACTTCGGCCCTGGAAGCTCCCATCAGGAAAGGACGGGCCAAACGCCAATCCACCCTCTCGTAAGGGTTCGTATAGGAGTTCCGCTTCCAACTCATCGTACCCGCTTTGAAATACATGACGGACCCCTCGAAATCGTAGGGGAGGCGCTGCATCAGCATAGCTGATGTTGAATGGCGGGGAGCCGACTCCGTCGTCTGCCTGGAAATCTTGTCGATATTGCCCCCCGGCATTTCGGCAATGACCGACTCATCCTGCAAGTTGGCAAAAATGCGAATATAGGCGTGACCGTAGATCAATCTCGTCGTATCAAACGGCTGCCAACGCCACTGATATTCGTAACCTTGAACGGAAACCCGCTCAAGGTTCAGGGCGGTATCAGCCCGGCCAAGAGGATAAGGACTTGCGAAAAGGGAGCTGGTACGGAGAATGGCATTGGGATTGCTGCTGACGAGGGGATCACGGTTATCAAAAACTCCCACCGGCAACGGATAGGGCACAAAGGTGATCCGATTGGGGATGCGCTCGTGGAACCACCGCAGATCGACGCTCGCTGCAAGAGACTTGAATTCGCCAAGATAGCCGGCCTCCAAGGTATCGACTCTCTCCGGCTTCAGGCCACTGGCAACATGGTAGGTGGTGATATCCACAGGCGTACTGGCGCCCAAAGGCGCTTTCCTCGTATCTCCCAGCGCCTCATAGAGACTGGGTACTCGGTGAGCCCTGGAGGCAATCAGGCGAACAGTGTTTTCCGGTGACAAGTGATAGCTGACGCTTATTCGGGGGTCGAAAACCTCTCCAGAGATGCTGTCATGCTCAGCACTGCCGCCAAGGTTAAGTAACCAGTTGGGAGCAGGGCGCCACTCCAAATTCCCGAACAGGCGTACGTTGGTGCGATTTTTCCAGTCAGTGGTGAAAAACTGGTATTGGGAACGGACTTCAACATTCTGTAAACCAGCGCCCCAGACCAAACGCGTCTGACGCCAGGGAGAATAAATATGCTGAAACTCAATGGCATCGCTGATCGACTTGCCACCGGTATTGTTCATTGAAAAGTAAGTAACCGGAGTGTCGGTGGTGTCCTTGTACGAAACCTGTTCCAAATACCGCCCGGAAGCCCAATCTTCCACATGGGAAAAGCGCAACTTCATCTCTTCGTCCCAAGCCAGGACACGCCTCCATTCGGTACTGAAGAAGGTAGTGCTTTGGCTTAAGTCTCGAAATGGATCACTTAAGCTATTGGGACGCCCGAATTGTGAAATATCGTAGGCCTGGCCAAGTGAGACCCGCAACTCATCCCGTTCAGTCAAAGGAATATCGGCCCGCAGGTCGAAAAGCCTGGAATGGCGGCTGTCGTGGGGGTCGAACCACCCCAGGCTGTTGTCGAACATCTTGCGGAAGCCGCCATCCCCCGTCTGCTGCACGGTGAAGCGCACGTCGGCCGAGCCGACCTTGCCGCCCCAGCGCAGGGTTTCATCCCGGATGCTCTGGTTGCCGTTATTTACCGCCACCAGCCAGCCCTTCGCCTGGGAGGCGTCCAGGGTGATGATGTTGATCACCCCCAGGAAGGCGCTGGAGCCGTAGGCAGCGGAGTTCGAACCCCGGGAAACCTCGATCCGCTCGATATCGTCCAGGGCCACCGGCAACAGGTTCCAGTTCACCCCGGAACGGAATAGGGACGAGTACAGGGACCGGCCATCCACCAGCACCTGGACACGGGGGGTGTATTCCTCGTTGCTGAGGCCATGGTAGGCCACCACGGCCCCCTCCTGGTTGGGGGGCGTCACCTGGAAGCCGGGCACCAGGCGGAGCAGGTCAGCGAAGTTGCGGGCCCCCGAGGCGCGGATCATGTCCCGGTCGATGACCGTCACCGATCCCGGCGCTTCCGACAGGGGTTGGGGGAGGCGGCTGACGGAGGCCACCACCGGCAAGGTGCTGAAGTAGAGATCTTCCTCGTCCGCCGCTGATGCCGTCGTCGGCATCCCCCCGGCGAGCGTCGCCAGCCATGAGGCAGCGAGCCCGCCCAGACGCAGGCGGCGACACGCCCGGTAAATCATAGACGGGCTTCCACGCCGTCGGTCGGTCCCAGACGATCGTGCCAGGCCTTGGCGACGCACTCCGACCGCTGGCCGATACGGACCCCGTAACGCCCCTGGGCCAGCAGGCAAAGGTCGAGACCGGCAGCATCCACCGCGGTAACCCCGGAAAGGTCCATCTCATCGACCCCGACCCGGGTCAGGCTATAGGTCACATCGTTCTGCAGCGCCCCGTTAAGGCCGCCGGCGATGCGCATCACCTTGGTGCCGCCCACCTCATGCATACTCAGGCTGGAGGCACGCCCCTCGGCCAGGGCCCCCGCCATGGCGTCACTGATCAGGATGCGGCTGATGGGCCCTGGTTCGAAGCGCAGGCCGTACAGATTTCCCAGCCGATTGACGACAACGGCAGTCAAATCGATCCGGGCGGACCCAAAGAGGGAAAATTCGCAGCCCACCCGGCGGCCAACCTCAAGAGCCAGATCCGATCGCAGCATCAGTCCGGACAGGGAGACGTTCTCGATGCTTCCGCTGCCCAAGGAACCTTCGAAGCCGATCACGATGGGCGGAGGGGAGGAAAAGCGGATACGCTGGTGACGACGCTTGTCTTGCATAGGTCTTTTAGAAGAAACGCGGCCATGGTCCGGCGAGCCAAGCACGCATCTTATCAAGTTGCCTAACCTTTGGCATACCCGGGCGGCAAGGATCAATTGACTTTTCATTGCCTTGCCGATATCTTGCAACACACCCGGGAGCCGCATTCCCTGGTGGCGCCGATTTGAACTCAGCTTGCGGGCGCCCAAAACAAATACGGCTAAATCGAGGACAGACGTTTCCAGAAACCCAGTCCGCGCCTTCGAGCCACAATGCGACTGGGTTTTTTGTTTTTGGACCATGACCGATAACCGATCCGTCGGACTCGTCGTTCCCCAGAGGGCGAGATTCGACCAACCGATAAGCCTGAGGAGCGGGGTCACCCTTCCGGGCTTCGAGCTCGTCTTCGAAACCTACGGCGAACTGAACGCCGACCGCAGCAACGCCGTCCTGGTCTGCCATGCCCTCTCCGGCAGCCATCACGTGGCCGGCGTCCATGCCGACGGCAGCGCCGGCTGGTGGGACAACCTGGTCGGCCCCGGCAAGCCCCTCGACACCAACCGCTTCTTCGTGGTCGGGGTCAATAACCTGGGCGGCTGCTACGGCTCCACCGGCCCCATGTCCATCAACCCCGCCACCGGCAAGGTGTATGGCGCCGATTTCCCCGTCGTCACGGTGGAGGACTGGGTCGCAGTCCAAGCCCGACTCGCCGATCGGCTGGGCATCCAATGCTGGGCCGCCGTGTTGGGGGGCTCCCTGGGCGGCATGCAGGCCCTGGAATGGACCCTGCAGTTCCCTGACCGCATCCGCCACGCCCTGGTCATCGCCTCGGCACCGCGCCTCTCCGCCCAGAACATCGCCTTCAACGAGGTCGCCCGCCAGGCCATCCTCACCGATCCGGATTTCCACGGCGGCCACTATTACGAACACGGCGTCGTGCCGGCCCGGGGCCTGCGACTGGCCCGCATGATGGGCCACATCACCTACCTGTCCGACGACCAGATGGCGGAAAAATTCGGCCGCCAGCTCCGGGACGGCAAGCTGAAGTTCAACTACGAGGTGGATTTCCAGATCGAGTCCTACCTGCGCTACCAGGGCGACAAGTTCACCACCTATTTCGACGCCAACACCTACCTGATCACCACCAAGGCCCTGGACTATTTCGACCCGGCCGGCGCCTATGGCGGCGACCTCCAGGCGGCGCTGTCCCGGGCCAAGGCGGACTTCTTCGTGGCTTCCTTCACCACCGACTGGCGCTTCTCCCCGGAACGCAGC
>JBLNBI010000242.1:0-3075 GCA_050259815.1 Actinomycetota bacterium
CCATGTGGTGGGCCCAGCCAAGCTGGGGCGGCGCTGCCGCATCTACGCCCCGGTGGGCAGCCACGCCACCCTGCTGCCCTACCTGGTGCGGCGGCTCCTGGAAAACGGCGCCAATTCCTCCTTCGTGAACCGCATCGTGGACGAGGCGGTGAGCATAGCCGAACTGGTGCGTGATCCCCTGGATCAGGTGCAAGAGGAAGGCGGCCGGCCCCACCCGAAAATCCCCCTGCCCGCCGATCTGTACGGGCCGGTCCGGCGCAATTCGGGCGGAATGGATTTCTCCGATGAGAACACCCTGGCATTCCTGGAGGGGGAATGGCAGCGGCTGGGGCGTCTCGCCTGGAAGGCCGCTCCCCTGGTTGCCGGCCTGCCGCCCCGGCGGGAACCCGCCCAACCCGTTCTCAACCCGGCGGACCGGGAAGAACGGGTGGGTACCGTGGTGGAATCGAGCCCCGAGGACATCGCCGCCGCCCTGGCCGCCGCCGACGGTTTTTCCAGGGAGTGGCACGCCACGCCCCGCGCCCGGCGGGCCGAGTTGCTGCGCCGGGGCGCCGACCTCCTGGAGGCCCACCGTAGCGAACTCATGAGCCTGTGCATCCGGGAAGCGGGCAAGACCTGGGGCAACGCCCTGGGTGAAGTCCGGGAGGCGGTGGATTTCTGCCGCTATTACGCCCAGCAGGTGGAAGCCATGGCCGACCGGCACCTGGCCTCGCCCCCCGGACCGGTGGCCTGCATCAGCCCCTGGAACTTTCCCCTGGCCATTTTCACCGGCCAGGTTTCCGCCGCCCTGGCAGTGGGCAGCCCGGTACTGGCCAAGCCCGCCGAGCAGACTCCCCTGGTCGCGGCCCTGGCGGTGCGGCTCTTCCACCAGGCCGGCATCCCGGCCGCTGCCCTCCAGTTGCTGCCCGGCCGGGGCGAAACCGTCGGGGCGGCCCTGGTGGCCGATCCGCGGGTGCGGGGCGTGGTATTCACCGGCTCCACCGAGGTGGCCCAGTCCATCCACCGCACCCTGGCCGGCCGGATGGACGGGCAGGAGACCCGGCTCATCGCCGAAACCGGCGGCCAGAACGCCATGATCGTGGATTCCTCGGCCCAGCCGGAACAGGTGGTCCAGGACGTGCTGATTTCCGGCTTCGACAGCGCCGGCCAGCGCTGCTCGGCCCTGCGGGTGCTCTGCCTCCAGGCGGAGATAGCGGACCGCATCCTGGGGCTCCTCAAGGAGGCCATGGCCGAATGGTCGGTGGGCGATCCCCGGCACCTCGCCACCGACGTGGGGCCGGTCATCGACGGAGAGGCCCAGGAAAGCCTGGAGGCCCACATCGCCCGCATGCGGGCGGCCGGCAAGCGGGTATTCCAGCTTTCCCTGCCGGCTTCCTGCGCCGCCGGCACCTTCGTCCCGCCGACCCTGATCGAGATCGACAGCCTGGCCGAGCTGACCCGGGAAGTGTTCGGGCCGGTGGTCCATGTCTTGCGCTACGAGGCCGGGCAACTGCCCCGGCTCATCGACGCCATCAACGCCACCGGCTACGGCCTCACCTTCGGGCTCCACAGCCGCATCGACGAGACGGTGGAGGCGGCCGTGGCCCGCATCCGGGCCGGCAACCTCTACGTCAATCGCACCCTGATCGGCGCCGTGGTGGGGGTACAGCCCTTCGGCGGCGAGGGCCGGTCGGGCACCGGCCCCAAGGCCGGCGGCCCCCTCTACCTGCACCGGCTGGCGGGGACGGAAGAGCTGCCGCCCGGGGAGATCGGCCTCATCCGGGAAAACGGCAAGGCTGCGGCGCCGGCATCGATCCTGGCCGCCTTCCCCGCCGGCGCCTATTGCGGGGCCCGCTCCCTCCTGCCCCACCGCTTCCGGCTGCCCGGCCCCACCGGGGAGAGCAACGTCCTGTCCTTCGCCCCCCGGGGTCCGGTGCTCTGCATCGCGGCCCGGGAGGAAGACCTGTTGGAGCAGATGGCCGCCGCGCTGGCCGCCGGCAATCCGGTGCTGCTGGCGGCGAACGGCCCCGGCCCGGGGCTGCTGGCCCGCCTGCCCGCGGCGGTACGGGAGCGGGCGGCCTTATGGCGGGACGGGGATGATGTTCCCCTAGCCGCCGCCCTCTTCGCCGGGGCCCCCGAGTCTGCCGCCCGCCTGGCCCGGCGCCTGGCCGCCCGGGACGGCCCCCTGGTGCCTGTCCTGCGCCCGGGGCCGGCCACCGGCCGCTACCCCCTCTACCGCCTGGTGGCGGAGCGGGTACTCACCATCAACACCACGGCGGCCGGGGGGAATGCCAGCCTCATGGCCCTGGGAGGCTGACCCGGAGCAAGGGAATTTACATATATGCCTATTGCTATGACCTTTGGCATAGCGTAACCTTCCCGCGCTGTCGGCATAAAGTCCGATGCAACCAGAAATGCCCGTTGCTTGAATTCTTCGATGGCCAGGAGATTACGGACCGTGCCTCTCGCATTTGATGGAACGATGGATTGGGATCGCCCCGCCCAGGAATGGCTGGATGGGATTGCCACGGGCCATGCCAAGATCGACGACCAGCATCTGGGCATGCTGCAGTGTTTCGACGAGATCCGGCGATGGGCCGCCGAAAAGCGCCCCCTGCGCCTCGCCTACGCCATCGGAGTGCTGAAGGAGCTGGTCATCGACCACCTGGCGACGGAAGACGCCCTCATGCGGGGTTGTGACTACCCCGACCTGGAGCAGCATCTCAAGGAACACGACCTCTTCCGGGTCCGGATCATCGAAGTGCAGAAACTAGCCATCGAACAGCGCCTGACTGGCGAGATGGTGGAAGAGCTCCGCTGCTGGCTGATTCATCATTTCCTGCACAGCGACCAGCAATACGCCGCCTATATCAAGCCGGCCAAGGAACGGAGCCGCCCGGGCGCCCCTGCGGTTTCGGCGCCCTCCTTCCGGATCGCCGCTTAAGCCCACGCCCCAGCGCCCGTTTCAGGGCTTGGCCGTCGCCCCGGTATCGCCCAGGCGCTCGACCCGGCCGTCCGGCCGGATCACGGTCACCACCAGGTACTTGACCTGCCCCCGCTCGACCTCGTCGGCCAGGCGGCGAAGCTGATCAGCCT
>JBLNBI010000243.1:0-10106 GCA_050259815.1 Actinomycetota bacterium
GACTCCGTCGAGTGGAAGACCGACATGTCCGGCACCTACGTCCGCATCAACTCCGAGGAAGCTGCCTGGGCCTCCGGCGAGAAGTTCGACGGCGGCAACACCGGCCACCGCCCGGGCGTCAAGGGCGGCTACTTCCCGGTTCCTCCGGTGGTTTGCCTGCACGACATCCGTTCCGCGATGGTCATGGCGCTGGAAGAAGTAGGCATTCCCGTTGAAGTGCATCACCATGAAGTGGCCACCGCCGGCCAGTGCGAAATCGGCACCGTGTTCAACACCCTGGTCAAGCGCGCCGACTGGACCCAGACCCTGAAGTACGTGGTCCACAACGTCGCCCACCAGTACGGCAAGACCGCCACCTTCATGCCCAAGCCCATCGTTGGCGACAACGGTTCCGGTATGCACGTTCACCAGTCCGTCTGGAAGGACGGCAAGAACCTGTTCGCTGGCGACGGCTATGCCGGCCTGTCCGAGTTCGCCCTGTTCTACATCGGCGGCATCATCAAGCACGCCAAGGCCCTGAACGCCATCACCAACCCGGGCACCAACTCCTACAAGCGTCTGGTTCCCCACTACGAAGCTCCGGTCAAGCTGGCCTACTCCGCCAAGAACCGTTCCGCTTCCATCCGCATCCCCTTCGTGGCTTCCACCAAGGCCCGCCGGATCGAGACCCGCTTCCCGGATCCCATCGCCAACCCGTACCTGTGCTTCTCCGCCCTGCTGATGGCCGGTCTGGACGGCGTGCAGAACAAGATCCACCCGGGCGATGCCGCCGACAAGAACCTGTACGATCTGCCGCCGGAAGAAGATGCGAAGATCCCGACCGTCTGCGCCAGCCTGGACGAAGCCCTGGCTGCCCTGGACAAGGATCGCGAGTTCCTGACCCGCGGCGGTGTCTTCTCCAACGACTGGATCGATTCCTACATCGCCCTGAAGATGGAAGAAGTCAACAAGGTTCGCATGACCACCCACCCGGTGGAATTCGACCTGTACTACAGCTGCTAAGCAATCCAGCGGTCATGAAAAAGGACGGGCTTGCCCGTCCTTTTTTTGTGCACCGAATTCCGGCCTTCGCGTTAAACTCATTCAGTTACCACGCTTGACCTCGACAATGACTCGCGCCCCCTTCGTCCTTCTGCTCCTGGCCGTTCCTGCCTTTGCTTCGGCCAATACCATCTACAAGTGCATCGACGAACACGGCAGCACCCTGATCTCCAACACCAAGGTGAACAAGGACTGCAAGCCGGTGGTCAGCGGTGGAGAAAGCAGTGTGCCGGCGGCGAAGCCCAGAGCCCCGTCCGCCACCGCCAATCCTTCTCCGGCGGGCTTTCCGAAGGTGGCTGAGGATACCCAGAAGGCCCGGGATAACGACCGTCGGCGCATCCTCGAGCAGGAGCTGGCCTCCGAGCAGCGCAGCCTCGATCTGGCGCGGAAGGACCTGACCGACCAGGAAGCCGCCCGTGTCACGGGCGACCGCCTGCTGCCTTATCGGGACCGGGTCGCCCAGCACGAGCGGAACATTCAGGCCATCAACCGGGAACTGTCCAACCTGCGCTGATCGCCGCTGTCCGGTCTGATCTTGTACCAGGCCGCGTAGAGGGCCGGCAGGAAGAACAGGGTCAGCACCGTGGCCACGGCCAGGCCGCCCATGATGGCGATGGCCATGGGGCCCCAGAAGACGCTCCGTGAGAGCGGAATCATCGCCAGGATGGCCGCCAGGGCGGTCAGCATGATGGGCCGGAAACGCCGGACCGTGGAATCCACCACAGCCTCCCATGGCGTCTTGCCGTCGGTAATGTCCTGCTCGATCTGATCCACCAATATCACCGAATTCCGCATGATCATGCCGGCCAGGGCGATGACCCCCAACTGGGCAACGAAGCCGAAGGGCGTGTGGAAGACCAGTAGCGCAATGGTGACGCCGATCAGCCCGAGCGGGGCGGTCAGCACCACCATCAGGGTGCGCTGGAAACTCTGCAACTGCATCATGAGCAGGGTGAACACCACGGCCACCATGGCCGGCATCACCGCCTGGATGGAAGCCTCCGCCTTGGCCGATTCCTCGATGGCGCCCCCGGTTTCGATCCGGTAGCTGGAACCGTAGCGCTCCGCCAGGCTTTCCTTCAGCTTTTCGAGGGCCGGCTCGATCTGCTTCGACACCACCGGCGCCTGGGTCTTGTCCCGCAGGTCCGCCCGCACCGTGATGGTGGGCAGGCGGTTGCGGCGCCAGATGATGCCTTCCTCCAGTTCGCTGTGCAGGGTCGCCACCTGGGCGAGCGGAACGTAGCGGCCATCCCGGGTGTGGATATTGAGATCCTGTAGGGCGGAAAGCTTCAGCCGCTCCTTCCCCCCGGCCCGGCCCACCACGTCGATGAGCCGATCCCCTTCCCGGAACTGGGTGATGGCCATGCCAGCCAGCAGGGTGTTCAGGTAGGAAGACAACTCCTGGGAGGAAAGCCCGAGGGCCCGGGCCTTGTCCTGATCGACATCGAGGCGGACCTGCTTGGTCATTTCGTTCCAATCCAGATGCACGTCCCGGGTATGGGGATTGGCCCGCATGACCTCGGCTACCTGGGCGGCGATTTCCCGCAGCTTGGCGGGGTCCGGGCCGAGCACCCGGAACTGCACCGGGAAGCCGACGGGCGGGCCGTTCTCCAGCCGCAGCACCCGGGCCCGCAGCAGGGGAAATTCCGCCTCGAATCGCTCCTTGAGCCGCACCAGCAAAGCTTCCCGGGATTCATCGCCATGGGAGGTGACCACGAACTGGGCGAAATTGTCGTTGGGCATCTGCTGGTCCAGGGGCAGATAGAAGCGGGGGCTGCCGCTGCCCACGTAGTCCACGTAATGGGCGACCGCTTCGTCCTTGTCGAGCATGGCCTCCACCCGGCGGGCCTCCTCTTCGGTGGCCTTGATGGATGCTCCCTGGGGCAGCCACAGGTCCACCAGCAGCTCGGGCCGGTTCGACGAGGGGAAGAACTGCTTCTCGACCCCGATATTGAAGGCGGCGATGGAGACCACGAAGGTGCCCAGGGTGATGGCGATCACCGTCCAGCGGCGGGTCACGCACCAGGTGACCAGGCTGCGGAAGCGCCGGTAGAAGGGCGTGGCGTAGATGTCGTCGGTGCCGTGCTTGGCGAGTTTTTCCTTAAGCTTTACCGGGTCCAGCAGGCGAAAACCGATGTAGGGGGTGAACACTACGGCGACCACCCAGGAAACCAGCAGGGCAATGGTGACCACGGCGAAAATGGAGAAGGTGTATTCCCCAGCGGCAGACTTGGCGAAGCCGACGGGCATGAAGCCGGCGGCGGTGACGAGCGTCCCGGTAAGCATGGGAAAGGCCGTGGAGGTATAGGCGAAAGTCGCCGCCTTGAAGCGGTCCCAGCCATGCTCCATTTTCACCACCATCATTTCGACGGCGATGATGGCGTCGTCCACCAGGAGGCCCAGGGCGATGATCAGGGCCCCCAGGGAAATGCGCTGCAGGTCGATGCCCAACACCTTCATGGCAAGGAAGGTCACCGCCAGCACCAGGGGAATGGACAGGGCAACTACCGTGCCGGTGCGCAGGCCCAGGGACAGGAAGGAGACGCCCAGGACGATAACCACCGCTTCCAGCAGGGTCTTCATGAACTCGCTGACCGCCCGGTCTACCACCGCCGGCTGGTTGGAAACCTGATGCAGCTCGATACCTGCGGGCAGCTCCGCCTTGATCCGGGCGATCTCCTTCTCCAGCCCCTCGCCCAGGGCCTGCACATTGCCGCCCTTGCTCATGGCCAGCGCGATGCCGATGCCGTCCTGGCCCCGCCAGCGGAAGCGGGGGGCGGGCGGATCGGCGTAGCCGCGGTACACCCGGGCGATGTCCCCCAGGCGGAAATTCCGGCCGTTGGCCCGGATGCCGATGTCCCGGATGTGGTCCACCGACTCGAAATCCCCGGAAACCCGCAGATAGACGCGGTCGTTGGGGGTGTCGAAATGGCCGGCCGGGGTCATGGCGTTCTGGGCCTGCAAGGTCTGGATGACCATCATGGGGTCCAGTCCGAGGGTGGACAGCTTGGCGTGGGAAATCTCGACGTAGACCTTCTCTTCCTGGACCCCGAGGACATCGATCTTCTTCACGTCCGGCAGGCGCAGCAAGTCCTGGGAGATACGGTCGGCCCGGGTGCGCAGGTCGGCGAGGGAAAAGCCGTCGCCGGTCAGGGCGTAGATGATGCCGAAGGTGTCCCCGAACTCGTCGTTGAAGAAGGGACCCTGGACGCCGGCCGGCAGGGTGTGCCGGATATCTCCCAGCTTCTTCCTTACCTGGTACCAGGCGTCGGGGACATCCTTGGGCGGCGTGTGGTCCTTGAGGATGATGAAGATCATCGATTCCCCGGGCTTGGAGTAGCTCTTCAACACATCCACCCAGGGGGTTTCCTGAAGCTTCTTCTCCAGACGCTCGGTCACCTGCTGTTCCACCTCCCGGGTGGTGGCGCCGGGCCAGAAGGTCCGCACGAACATGACCTTGAAGGTGAAGTCCGGGTCTTCGGCCCGGCCCAGCTTGAAGTAGGAGGCGATGCCCCCGACCACCAGCACCACCATCAGGTAAAGGACCATGGACTGGTGCTTGAGGGCCCAGGCGGAGAGGTTGGGGCCGAAGCCGGAAGTCTGCTTCATGGGGCCGGCCTGACCTTTTCGCCGGCGACGACCTTGTGTACACCGGCGGAAACGATACGCTCTCCGACCTTGAGCCCGCCGGTCACCAGGGCGCCGTCCTCGCGGAATTGGGCCACCTCGATGGGGCGCAGGGCAAGGGTATTGTCGGCGCCCACGATCCAGACGGCGGGCTTGCCATCCTGCTGGAAAACGGCCGTGGCCGGCACCACCGATACGGAGGACGTGCCCTTCCGGCCGAGGAGAACGTTGGCGGTCATTCCGAGGCGGACGTCGGCATCCGGCTCCAGGAGCGTGACCCGGACAGCGTAGGTGCGGGTCACCGGGTCGGCCATGGGGGCAATTTCCCGGATACGGCCGCCATAGGTGCGGGAACCCTCGGCCCATAGGGCGATGCGGATGTTTTCGGCGGTCTTCAGTTCGGCCACACGGTTTTCCGGCACAGAAATGGCGACCTCCATCTCGCCCGGGCGGGCCAGGCGCAGCACCGGCTGGCCGGCGGCGACTACCTGTCCCGGTTCGGCCAGGACGGCGGAGATGACCCCGGCCGCGTCCGCCGTCAGAGTCGCGTAGGCGCTCTGGTTCCTGGCCAGGCCGGCCTGGGCGGTGGCGGCCTCCATGCGGCCCCGGGCCGCCCGCCAAGTGGCTTCCTTGCCCTCCAATGCCGCCTGGCTGACGAAATTCTTGGCCCGCAGCCCCTGGTAGCGCTCGTATTCCGCCTTGGCGAAATTGAGGTCCGAGTCCGCCGCCGCCAACTGAGCCCGGGCGGCGCTGGCGCTCAGCTCCAGGTCGGCGGGGTCGAGGCGGGCAAGGGGCTGGCCGGGCTGGATGGTCTGCCCCACTTCCACCAGTCGGCTCGCCATCTTGCCGCCGGCCCGGAAGGACAGGGGCGTTTCGTAACGGGGCTTCACCTCGCCGGAGTAGTTTGCGTCCAGCCGGCCGTCCCCTGGGCTCACCACATGGGTCATCACCAGGCGGGGCGGTTCCGGCGGCGTCTCATGGCTGCCGCAGGCGCCCAGGGTCGCAACGGCGGCGGCAAGGGCGAAGGCTCGAAGGGGGAGAGGGATGGTTGCCATGACGGGGTATTAATGACCGGGTAGTCAGTAATTATATCGGCACTTTTGCCGGGCTGCCCAGGCATTTCCTGAACATGTCGTACGATGGAATGTCTGCTGCAATACACTCTAGAATGACGGCTATGACAGAACGCTCCAATCCCTTTGCCGGCCTGGATCTCCTGGCCTCTGCCGTGCTCCTGCTCGACGACGGGCTGCGGGTCCGCTACATCAATCCGGCCGGGGAAAACGTCCTGGCGGTGAGCGCCCGCTCCCTCATCGGCAAGCCCCTGAGCGCCGTGTGCACCTGCTCCGCGACCCTGCAGTCCGCCCTGGACAATGCCATCGCCAACGACTGGAGCTATACCGGCCAGAATCTCCAGATCACTCGCAGCGACGGGGAGGTGCTCCACCTCAACTGCACGGTGACGCCCCTCCACGAAGAGGATGCCCTGGAGGTGCAGCTCCTGGTGGAATTGCAGCCGATCGACCAGCAACTGGCGGCCAACCGGGAGGAGCGCCTGATCGAGCAGCAGCAGGCCAACCGGGAGCTCATCCGCAACCTGGCCCACGAGATCAAGAATCCCCTGGGGGGAATCCGGGGCGCGGCCCAATTGCTGGAGCACGAGCTCAACAACCCGTCCCTCAAGGAATACACCCAGGTCATCATCAAGGAGTCGGACCGTCTCCAGGACCTGATGCAGCGCCTTTTGACGCCCCACCGGCCCATGCAGCCGTCCACGGTCAACATCCACGAGATCCTGGAGCGGGTGCGCAGCCTCCTGACCGCCGAATTCCCTGGCTCCCTCAAGGTGCGCCGGGACTACGACACCAGCCTGCCGGAACTGGTCGGGGATCGGGAACAGCTCATCCAGGCCATCCTCAATATCGCCCGCAACGCCGCCCAAGCCATGGAAGGCAGCGGAGAGATCATTCTCCGCACCCGGGCCATCCGCCAGGTGACCCTGGCCAAGCGGCGCTACAAGCTGGCCATGGAACTCAAGGTCATCGACAACGGCCCCGGCATCCCGGAGGCCATCCGGGAGCGCATGTTCTACCCCCTGGTTTCCGGCCGGGAAGGGGGTAGCGGCCTGGGGCTGACCATCGCCCAGAACTTCGTCCAGCACCACCTGGGGACGGTGGAGTGCACCAGCCGGCCGGGCTGTACCTGCT
This sequence comes from Actinomycetota bacterium, assembly GCA_050259815.1. Taxonomy (GTDB): domain Bacteria; phylum Pseudomonadota; class Gammaproteobacteria; order Burkholderiales; family Rhodocyclaceae; genus JAGTRP01. The sequence goes on from JBLNBI010000243.1 coordinate 6,876, forward strand.
TCTCCATCCGGTTGCCCCTGGAGCAGGCATAGCTCATGCTTTTTGATCGGTGACCTTCCTCAAAGAGAACCGAAATCGATGAAATCAGTCTGGGTTGTCGACGATGACCGCTCCATCCGCTGGGTCCTGGAAAAGACCCTGACCCGGGAGGGCATCCCCTTCAAGAGCTTCGCCTCCGCCACCGAGGCCCTATCCCAACTGGACCACGGCGCCGAGCCGCCCCAGGTCCTTTTGTCCGATATCCGCATGCCGGGCCAGTCCGGGCTGGAGCTTCTGCACGAAGTGAAGGCTCGCTTTCCGGGGGTGCCAGTCATCATCATGACCGCCTATTCCGACCTGGAAAGCGCCGTGGCCGCTTTCCAGGGGGGCGCTTTCGAATACCTGCCCAAGCCCTTCGACGTGGATCAGGCGGTTGAATTGGTGCGCCGGGCGGTGGATGAATCGATGCACCAAACTGGTGCGTCAGAGGATGTCACCCTGGCGCCGGAAATCCTCGGCCAGGCCCCGGCCATGCAGGAAGTCTTTCGGGCCATCGGCCGCCTGGCCCTCTCCCACGCCACGGTGCTCATCACTGGCGAATCGGGCAGCGGCAAGGAATTGGTCGCCCGCGCCCTCCATCGCCACAGTCCCCGGGCGGACAAGCCCTTCATCGCCATCAACACGGCGGCGATCCCCAAAGACCTGCTGGAGTCCGAACTGTTCGGCCACGAGCGGGGCGCCTTCACCGGCGCTCAGACCCAGCGGCGGGGCCGCTTCGAGCAGGCGGACGGCGGCACCCTGTTCCTCGATGAAATCGGCGACATGCCGGCGGAACTCCAGACGCGGCTCCTGCGGGTGCTGTCCGATGGGCATTTCTACCGGGTCGGCGGGCATTCTCCCATCAAGGCCAATGTGCGGGTCATCGCCGCCACCCACCAGAACCTGGAAACCCGGGTCAAGGACGGCCTCTTCCGGGAAGACCTTTTCCACCGCCTCAACGTCATCCGCATCCGCCTGCCGGCCCTGCGGGAACGGCGGGAGGATATCCCGTTGCTGACCCGCCACTTCCTGAACAAGAGCGCCAAGGAATTGGGCGTCGAGCCCAAGCGCCTGTCAGATGCGGCCATCAAGTACCTGACCTCCCTGGATTTCCAGGGCAACGTACGCCAGTTGGAAAACCTGTGCCATTGGCTCACCGTCATGGCCCCAGGCCAGCAGGTGGAGGTGAATGATCTACCGACGGAGCTGCGAGAAGCGCCGACCACGGCCCTGGCTACCGATTGGGAGGGAGCACTGGAAGCCGAAGTTGACCGCCTGCTAGGGAGGGGCGTGGGCGATGTGCATGGACTCCTGTCCCAGACTTTCGAGCGCATCCTGATTTCCCGAGCCCTGGCCCACACCGGCGGGCGCCGGATCGAGGCGGCCCAGGCCCTGGGCATCGGGCGAAACACGATCACCCGGAAGATTCAGGAACTGGGGATCGAAGGCGGCAAGGAGCCGGTGGGGGAATAACCTGGGGGTTTCCCGTCAGCTCCGCAGCTGGCGGGGCGAGTCGCTTTCGATGAACTGCGATTCGCCCTCCGTCTGTTCCCGAAGGAATCGCTCCATGGCCTCGTTCCGGCGGCGCTGGAAATCGGCCTGGGCAGCCAGGCGCTGCTCTTCCCTAAGCTGCTGCAACTGGAAGTCAACCATCATGGCTTCAGCCCTGACGCGTTCCCGCTCCTGGCGGGTCGTTTCCAGTTCCGAGAGCAGCTTTCCGTAGCCCACCATGAACAGCCCGATGGTACCTACGAGCAGGGCGGATTTCAGGAGAGCCGGCGGATTCTTTTCCTGGGAGCCTCTTTCCCCCCCGGCCAGTTGCCGGTCATAGTCCCGGCGCTGATCCGGATCGGCGAGGACGGTGAAGGCATTTCTTACTGCCTCGGCGCGATCGAGGGTTTCCTGGTCGGCACCCTCGATGCCGTTGATGCTGGCCGCCAGGCGGGCGTGGATCTGCTTGTAGGCGTCTACCACGGTTTCCCGGCTGGCCGACGGGTTGATTTCCAGGATGTCGTAAAGTGTATGGGGCATGTTCGTGGCACCGTAGTGTTCTGAACTGTAATGTATTTTGCATATATTATGCCCATGGACTGGCGGCCGGTAAACGGCCGGGAGGCCATTTTTGTGCCGTAAGTCGATGTCCCCTCGGCGCGGCGCGGGTTTGGTTCATAATTCCGCCATGGCAATGATCGATCCCACCCTTATCAAACCCCTGCTCGGCTTCCAGTCCGGCCGCTTCGACGTGGATAGCCTGGACGAGTGCGATTCCACCAGCAGCGAACTGAGCCGTCGTGCTGACCGGGGGGCTCCCTCGGGAACCGTAGTGGTGGCCGACCGCCAGACCGCGGGCCGCGGCCGGCGCGGGCGGACCTGGCTGTCCTCCCCGGAAGGTAGTCTGACCTTCTCTCTCCTCTGGCGCTTCTCCGGCCCCGCGACCCGCCTTTCGGGATTGTCCCTGGCGGTCGGCGTGGCGGTGGCCCAGGCCCTGGAAGAGCTCGGGGCGACCCATGCCCGCCTGAAGTGGCCCAACGACGTGCTCCTAGAGACCGCCGACGGCTTTGCCAAGCTGGCCGGCATCCTGGTCGAGCTGTCTACCGACCGGCGCGGGACGGGGGCGGTCATCGGCATCGGCCTGAACCTGCTACAGCCCGAGGGCGACCTGCCCCAGCCGGCCGCCGGCCTGGCCGACGATCTGCCGGGCGTCCCGGACCGCCATCGCATCCTGGCGGCGATGCTGGTTTCCCTGGCCGACGTGCTCGACCGCTTCGACGCAGGCGGTTTCGCTGCTCTCCAAAGCGAATGGCAACGCCGCCATGCCTGGCAGGATCGGCCGGTCCGAGTCATTCAGGACGAGCTGGTGGAGGCCGAAGGCGTTTGCCTGGGGGCGGATAGCGACGGGGCCCTGATGGTCGAGACGCCAGTGTGCATCAAGCGCATCCTGTCCGGCGACGTCTCCCTGCGCACCCTATGATCCTCTGCATCGACAGCGGCAATACCCGCATCAAATGGGGGCTGAGGGACGGCGACCGGTGGTTGTCCGAGGGAGCGCTGCTGCAGGTCGACATCGGCCAGCTGGGGGAGCGGCTCAAGCATCTGCCGCCGCCGGAGCGGGTGATGGTCGCCAATGTGGCCGGACCGGTTGCAGCGGGGGCGATCGAGCGGGCGTTCGCTGCCTGGCGGGAACGCCTCGAATTCGTCCAGTCATCGGCCCAG
>JBLNBI010000244.1:0-4505 GCA_050259815.1 Actinomycetota bacterium
CCCAGCCCAGCTCGTAATAGGCCCACCAGGAGCCCATGGCGATGCCGAGGGTCAGGAAAATCCAGGCGGCGGTCGTCCACGGCCGGGACCAGCGGGCCCAGGCGGCGTCCAACTGGCCGGAGAGGAGGGCGGCTACGGCGAAGGCGTAGGCCACCGAGAAGCCCACGTAGCCCATGTAGAGGAGGGGCGGGTGGATGACCAGGCCCGGGTCCTGGAGGAGCGGGTTCAAGTCGCGGCCTTCCTCGGCCCCCGGCAGCAGGCGCTCGAAGGGATTGGAGGTGACCAGGATGAAGAGCAGGAAGCCCGCCGCCACCAGGCCCAGGACGCCCAGGACCCGGGCCACCATGTTCTCCGGCAGTTCCCGGGAGAAGAGGGTGATGGCGAAGGCCCACCAGGACAGCATCAGGATCCACAGGAGCAGCGATCCCTCGTGGCCGCCCCAGACGGCGGCGATGCGGTACTGGAGGGGCAGCAGGGAGTTGGAGTGCTCGGCCACGTAGACCACGGAGAAATCGTTGGTCACGAAGGCCTGGGTCAGGCAGGCGAAGGAGAAGGTGATGAGCAGCGCCAGGGCCCGGGCGCCGGGCCGGGCCAGGGCCACCCAGGCCTGCCGGTTATTGTGGGCGCCCAGCAGGGGCAGGGTGCCGAGGATGGCGGCGACCACCACGGCGAGGATGAGGGCGAAGTGCCCGAGTTCCGGAATCATAAAGCGCAGGACCTCAGTAGCTGGCGGCGGGCTTGGCGGGGGCGGCCGGGGCGGCGCCGGCGGCGGCTTCCTTCTCGGCCTTCTTGGCCGCGGCTCGGGCATGGGCGTCGCCCACGGCCTTGGCGGCCTCCGGCGGCATGTAGTTCTCGTCGTGCTTGGCCAGGACCTCGTTGGCGACGAAATTGCCGTCGCCGGCCATCTTGCCCTGGGCCACTACGCCCTTACCTTCCTTGAAAAGGTCGGGGAGGATGCCCTTGTAATTGACGGTCATGTCGTTCTCGTTGTCGGTCACGACGAAGCTGACGGTGACGCCGTCGGCCTGGCGCTTCAGGCTGCCTTCCTTGACCAGCCCGCCGATACGGAAAACCTTTTCTTTCGGAGCCTTGCCGGCAGCTACATCGGTGGGGGAGATGAAGAGGGCGATGTTGCTGTTCAGGGCGTTCAGGACCAGGGCGGCGATCACGCCCACGATGGCAAGGGCGCCGCCGATCAGGGCGAGGCGTTTATGACGGGTTTTCATTCAGCAGGATTCCTTCAAGTATTTGCCGGGGTCCCGGTAGGGTTTCCGTGTAACTCGGCGCGCATTTGACGCTTTAAACGCCTGATAGTTTCTTTTTTCCGCTTGGCCACCAGGATCGGCTCGACCGCCATGATCAGGGCCGTGACCCCGAAGGAGCCCCACACATAGCCGGCGTAGCCCCCCATGGCGATAAAGTCGGACAGGCTGGTCCAGTAGATGGTCATTTCGTCTCTCCCTGGAGGATCGCCTTGGCCCACTCGGTGTGGCGCTCCCGTTCAAGCAGGATGGTGCGCACCCGGGCGAAGGCCACGGCAACGGAGTACATCCAGAAGCAGAGGGCCATCAAAAGCATGCCCCAGAGCATGGTGGCGGCCATGGAGGGCGACTTGGTGAGCGAGACGGAGGCCCCCTGGTGCAGGGTGTTCCACCACTTCACCGAGAAGTAGATGATGGGCACATTGACGACGCCCACCAGGAGCAGCACCGCCCCGGCCTTGTCGGCCCGGCGGGGGTCGTCGATGGCGGACTGCAGGGCAATGAAGCCGATGTAGAGGAAGAGGAGGATGAGCTCGGAGGTGAGCCGCGCATCCCACACCCACCAGGTGCCCCACATGGGCTTGCCCCACAGGGCGCCGGTCCAGAGCGACAGGAAGGCCATCAAAGCCCCCGTGGGGGCGAGCGCCGTGGCCATCATCCCGGAGAGCCGGGTGTTGAAAGCCAGGCCGATGGCGGCCCAGAAGGCCATCACCAGGTAGATGAACATGGACATCCAGGAGGCGGGGACATGGATGAAGATGATGCGGTAGCCCTCGCCCTGCTGGGCGTCGGTGGGGGCGACCAGGAGCCCCAGGTAGAGGCCGGCCAGCCCGAAGAGCACGGACAGGGTCACGAAGACCGGGATCAGCTTGCCGGCTAGCGGATAGAACGTGGCGGGGGAGGAGAATTTGTAGAGGCTCATTCCAGGGCGATCTTGAGAGCCGCGGCGGCGGCCCAGGGAGCGAATCCGAGGGAAGCGAAGGTGAGGGCGGCCAAAAGGGACAGGTGGGCTTCCGGCCCCAGGCCGGTGACCGTGGCGTCCACCGCACCGGCGCCGAAAATCAGCACGGGAATATACAGGGGCAGGACCAGCAGGGACAACAGCACGCCGCCGCCCCGCAGGCCCAGGGTGAGGGCCGCGCCGATGCCGCCGATGCCGGACAGGGCCGGGGTGCCGAGCAGGATGGCCAGGGTCAGTACCAGGAGGGCGTCGCCGGACAGGTCGAACTGGATGCCCAGCACCGGCGCGAGGAGCGCCAGGGGCAGGCCGGAAACCAGCCAGTGGGCGATGACCTTGCCCAAGACCACCAGGCCCAGGGGATGGGGCGCCAGGGCCAGCTGTTCCAGGGTGCCGTCCCGGTGGTCGTCCGCGAAGAGGCGGGGGAGCGACAGCATGGTGGCGAGCAGGGCCGCCACCCAGAGGACGCCGGGGGCGAGCTTCCGGAGAAGGTCCGGCTCCGGCCCGATGCCCAGGGGGAAGAGGCTCACCACGATGACGAAGAAGAACAGGGCGGAAACGATGTCCGCCTGTCTGCGCATGGCCAGTTTGATATCGCGGCCGATGACCGCTGCGACGATTTTGAACATCAGGAGAGCCGCAGTTCCTTGAGGTTGCCGGCGGGGATATCCACTAGCTGGTGGGTGGTCATGACGCACAGGCCGCCCCGCTGCAGATGGGCGCCGATGATGCCGGCGAGCCAGGCGACGGCGGCCACGTCCAGGGCGACGAAGGGCTCGTCCAGGACCCAGAGGAGGCGCCTTTCCTTAACCAGGCGGGCCAGCGCCACGCGCCGCTTCTGGCCCTGGGAGAGGTACTTGCAGGCCAGGTCCTCGCGGCCGGCCAGGCCTACCTGCTCCAGGGCGTCGATGGCGTCGTCCTCGGAAAGCTCCTCCTCGGCCAGCTTGGCGGCGGCCATGAGGTTCTCGAGGGGCGTCAATTCTTCCTTGATGGCGTTGTGGTGGCCCAGGTAGCAGAGTTCGGCGCGGAATTCATCGGCCAGCTTGCGGATGGATTGCCCCTGCCAGCGGATTTCGCCGTCTTCCGGCGGCAGCAGGCCGATGAGCATGCGCAAGAGGCTGGTCTTGCCGGCCCCGTTCTTGCCCTGCAGGTAGAGGAGTTCGCCCGCTTCCAGCCGGAAGCCGAGGCCTTTGAACAGGCGGCGTTCGCCGCGCACGCATTCCAGATTGTCGGCTTCGAGCATCAGGGGAAGGGAAAAAGCGCCAAAAAATCAGCAGGAAATTATGAGCGCGCCAGTGTACCGGCAGATTGAGAAGAATCAAAACTTGCGGACGAATATGAAAAAGGAGCCCGGAGGCTCCTTGCGGGGGCTGCCGGACGCTCCTTATTTCTCGAAGGGAGTCGGCCGCGGGGTCTTGTCGGAGGAGGGCGGCAGGATGGGCAGCTTGAAGTTGGGCTGGTCGCCGGTCAGGGTCTTCAGGAAAGCCACCACCTTGGCGTTCTCGTCGGCGGAGAACTTCTTGCCGAGCTGGATGCGGGCCATGGTGTCCACCGCTTCCGGCAGGGTGTTGGCGGCGCCGTCGTGGAAGTACGGGTAGGTCATTTCCACGTTGCGCAGGGTCGGCACCTTGAAGCTGAAGCGGTCGGCATCCTTGCCGGTGACGGCGACCCGGCCCTCGGCCGGACTGGAGGCCTTATAGGCTTCCACCACGCCCATCTTCTGGAAGGAATTGCCGCCCACGGCGGGGCCGTTGTGGCAGCTGACGCAGCCGCTGTCCTTGAAGAGCTTGTAGCCGGCCTGCTCGTCGGCGGTCAGGGCCTTCTTGTCGCCCTTCAGCCACTTGTCGAAGCGGGAATTGGGGGTGACCAGGGTTTCCTCGAAGGCGGCGATGGCCTTGGTGACCTTGTCGATATCCACCTTGTCGGTGCCGAAGACCTTCTTGAATTCGGCCGTGTAGCCGGGGATGGATTGCAGCACGTCCACAGCCAGCTCATGGGTGAAGGCCATCTCGCCCGGATTGGCGATGGGGCCGCCGGCCTGGGCCTTGAGGTCCTTGGCGCGGCCGTCCCAGAACTGGGCGACGTTCATGCTGGAATTGAGCACGGTGGGGGCGTTGATCGGGCCCTGGTTCCACTTGTGGCCGATGGAGGTCTTCAGGTTGTCGGTGCCGCCCATGGACAGGTTGTGGCAGGAATTGCAGGAAATGAAGCCGGATTTGGACAGGCGGGTATCGAAGTAGAGCTTCTTGCCCAGCTCCACCAGGCCGGCGTCCTTGACCTTGACG
>JBLNBI010000245.1:0-16806 GCA_050259815.1 Actinomycetota bacterium
CACCAGTCGGACGTGAACCCCGTATTCCCGGGCCGCCTGGGCCGCCCGCTCGCAGGTCTGGTCGCTGCTGCCGTCGTCCACCAGCACCAGTTCCCAAGGGTGGCCGTAGCTGGCCAGGGCCTCGTGCACCCGCTTGACCAGGGGCGCCACGTTGTCCTCCTCGTTATAGAGGGGAACGACGATGGAAAGGCGGTGGGAAGGCAACTGAAGGGGAGCGTTCATGGAGGTTTCCGTCGGAAAGCGCGGATTTTAAACGAAAACCCCCAGTCCTGGCCTGTACGCTCCGGCTTCGGGTTGCTAGAATGCCGGGACCATGCAGCGATTCCTCACTTGCCTCTGGCCCTGCTTCCCCCGCTGGCGACCCTGATCCGCCACGCCCCTTCGCCTTGCCCTCGCCAAGGCCGCCGACGCTCCGCGCACCCAATTCAACTGCTTCAATGAGGTAGCACCATGCTGCTGATGATCGACAATTACGACAGTTTTACCTACAACCTCGTCCAGTATTTCGGCGAACTCGGCCAGGACGTCCGGGTCTTCCGCAACGACGCCATCACCGTGGGCGAGATCGCCCGCATGAAACCTCAATATCTGGTCATCTCCCCCGGCCCCTGCGCCCCGGCCCAGGCGGGCATTTCCCTGGCCGCCATCCGGGAATTCGCCGGCAAGATTCCCGTCCTCGGGGTCTGCCTCGGCCACCAGTCCATCGGCGAAGCCTTCGGCGGCAAGATCGTCCATGCCAAGAAGCTCATGCACGGCAAGGTGTCGCCGGTGCACCACAAGGATGTGGGCGTCTTCAAGGGGCTGCCCAATCCGCTGACCTGTACCCGCTACCATTCTTTGGCCATCGAACGGGAAACCTGCCCGGATTGCCTGGAGATCACCGCCTGGACCGAAGACGGGGAAATCATGGGGGTGCGCCACAAGACCCTGGCGGTGGAGGGAGTGCAGTTCCATCCCGAATCCATCCTGACCGAGCGCGGTCACGACCTGTTGAAGAATTTCCTGGAGGAGCACAAGCAATGACCCCCCAAGCCGCCCTGCAGCGGGTTATCGAGCACCGCGAGATTTTCCACGATGAAATGGTTTCCCTGATGCGCCAGATCATGGGCGGCGAAGTGTCGCCGGTCCTGATCGCCGCTATCATCACCGGCCTGCGGGTCAAGAAGGAAACCATCGGCGAAATTGCCGCCGCGGCCTGCGTCATGCGGGAACTGTCCACCAAGGTTGATGTGGCCGATCCGAGCCGGCTGGTGGATACCTGCGGCACCGGTGGCGACGGCGCCCATACCTTCAATATTTCCACCGCCGCCATGTTCGTGGCCGCTGCGGTCGGGGCGCGCATTGCCAAGCACGGTGGACGGTCGGTTTCCAGCCAGTCCGGCAGCGCCGACGTGCTGGAGGCCCTGGGGGTCAATATCAACCTGAAACCCGAGCAGGTCGGCCAGTGCATCGACGAGGTCGGCGTCGGCTTCATGTTCGCCCCCAACCACCACAGCGCCATGAAGCACGCGGCGCCGGTGCGCCGGGAACTGGGGGTGCGTACTCTGTTCAACATCCTCGGCCCCCTCACCAACCCGGCCAATGCGCCCCAGCAGGTGATGGGTGTGTTCCACCCGGATCTGGTAGGCATTCAGGTCCGCGTCCTCCAGCGGCTGGGCAGCCAACGGGCTCTCACCGTCTTCGGCCGGGAAGGGCTGGACGAGATTTCCATCTCCGGCCGCACCTTGGTGGGCGAGCTGAAGGACGGCCGGGTGACCGAATACGAAGTCCATCCGGAAGACTTCAACCTGCCGGTCCATGACCCCAAGGTGCTGCAGGTGGCCAATGTGGAGGAATCCAAGGCCATGCTCCTTGGCGCCCTGGAAAACAAGCTCGGTGCGGCGCGGGACATCGTCGCCCTTAACGCCGGCGCCAGCATCTACGTTGCCGGTCTGGCCGATACCCTGGCCGATGGCGTGGACAAGGCCTTCGAAGCCATCGCCTCGGGCGCCGCCCGGGCCAAGGTGGAAGCCCTCATCGCCTGTTCCAAGAAATTCTCATGAGCGACATCCTCAACAAAATTCTCGCCACCAAGCGCGAGGAAGTGGCTGCCGCCCTGGCCACCAAGTCCCTGGCCGCCGTCCGGGCCGAAGCCGAGATCCAGGCGCCTGCCCGGGATTTCGTCGGCGCCATCCGTAACAAGATCGCCGCCGGCCAGCCGGCGGTCATCGCCGAGATCAAGAAGGCGAGTCCGTCCAAGGGCGTCATCCGGCCCGACTTCCGTCCTGCCGATATCGCGGTCAGCTACGAGAAGCACGGTGCGGCCTGTCTGTCGGTGCTTACCGACCGGCAATATTTCCAGGGTGCGCCGGAGTACCTGCAGGCTGCCCGTGCCGCTTGCACTCTGCCGGTGCTGCGCAAGGACTTCATGGTCGATGCCTACCAGGTCTACGAGGCCCGGGCCATGGGGGCGGATTGCATCCTCCTTATTGCAGCGGCCCTGGGGCTCGACGAAATGCGGGATTTGGAAGCCATCGCCCACGGCTTGGGTATGGCGGTGCTGGTGGAGGTGCATAACGGCGAGGAGCTGGAGCTGGCCCTGCAACTGACTACGCCCCTGGTCGGCATCAACAACCGCAACCTGCGGACTTTCGAAGTAAGCTTGCAGACGACCCTCGGACTATTGCCCTGTATTCCCGGCGATCGCGTTGTGGTCACCGAAAGCGGCATTTTGGCAACCGGCGACGTTTCCCTGATGCGTGCGAGCAAGGTGAACGCTTTCCTGGTCGGCGAGGCCTTCATGCGGGCAACCGAACCCGGCGAAGAGCTGGCCCGGCTGTTCCTGATCGGCTGATCTGTTGCAAATACACAACAATATTCCATGGGGGATCGGCGGAAAGCCATCGATTGGTTGTCGGGAGCATAGTGTCTTTGCCAGAATGCTTCCCAACTTCTCGATCCGAGAGGTAAAGCTTAATCAGCTTGGCAACAGGCAGATTAAAACTAACCACTAAGGAGAAATTTTGATGCAGAAGAAACTGATCGCCCTGGCCCTGGCCTCCCTGGCCGGTTCCGCCTTCGCCCAGTCCAACGTCACCATCTACGGTGTTGCCGACGCTTCCTTCGAAAACGTGCGTGCCACTAGCTCCAACGCCGGTACCGCTGCCGACTTCAAGGCCCGCAACCGCGTCAACTCCGAGTCCTCCTACATCGGCTTCAAGGGTGTCGAAGATCTGGGCAACGGCCTGAAGGCTGCCTTCCAGCTGGAAAACGGCGTTAACTTCGACAACGGCGCTGCCGGTGCCTGGAACAACCGTGACTCCTACGTCGGCCTGGCCGGCGGCTTCGGTACTGTCGTCGCTGGTAACGTGACCGGCCCGACCCGCGCTCTGGGCGCCAAGCTGGACGTTAACTCCGGCGCTACTGGCATCGGCGCCAACACCGCCCTGCTCGGCAAGCTGGGTGGCCCGGTTGCCGGTCTGGATACCGCTGGTGCTTCCGCCTTCGACCAGCGCATCACCAACGCCCTGGCCTACATCTCCCCGAACTTCTCCGGCTTCTCCGGCGTTGTCGGCTACTCCTCCGGCCTGACCAACTCCGTCAACGGCGCCGCCCTGGCTGGCCGTGAGAATGCTGGCGCTGCTGGTGCCACCAACAAGGCTCGTGGTAACGTTGCCTGGACCGCGGGTGCCAACTATGAAAACGGCCCGATCTATGTCGGCTACGCCTACACCACCGTGAAGGCTTCCAACGACGGCGCTGCTGCTGCTGACGGCCTCCTGGCCAACGTGAAGTCCACCACCGACCATCGTCTGGGTGCCATCTACAAGTTCGGTACTGCTGGTCAAGTCGGTCTGCTGTGGGATCGTCCTGATGTCAAGCTGGGTTCTGGCGTTAGCGGCACGATCAAGCAGAACATCTACTACCTGTCCGGTAAGTTCAACGTGACCCCGGCTGGCGCCATCATCGCCCAGTACGGCGTTGCTCGCGACACCTCCGGCCCGACCCTGGGTGGTAGCAACACCGACACCGGCGCCAAGCACATCGTTGTCGGCTACGAGCACAGCCTGTCCAAGCGTACCGTCCTGAAGGCTGTCTACTCCCAGCTGAACAACGACACCAACGCTTCCTACGACTACCTGTACGGCGTGTCCAACAACAACTCCACCTCTACCGCTGGTGGCGTTGGTTCTGGTGCCAATGTGCGCGGCTACTCCTTCGGTATCCGTCACTCCTTCTAATCTGGTCTAACCAGTTAGAAATTAAGAACGGGCGCTTCGGCGCCCGTTTTTTATTGTTCGGGCACATCTTGGATGTGCGCTTTGCCGTGGTTGGCAGATACAAAAAAGCCCCGGTTTCCCGAGGCTCCGTTGCAGGACCGCTGAGGCGTCGTTCAGTCGAGCAGTATCAGATTGTCCCGATGTATTAGCTCCGGCTCGTCGATGTAGCCCAATACCTCCTCGATTTCCTGGCTCGACTTGCGGGCGATAAGCCGGGCTTCCCCGCTGCCATAATTGGCCAAGCCCCGGGCAATTTCATGTCCCTCGGGCGTGATGCAGGCCACGGCGGCCCCTCGCTCAAACTCCCCTTCCGCTGCGACCACGCCGATCGGCAGGAGGCTTCGGCCCTGCTTCAGGGCCTGAACGGCTCCCGCATCAAGGCGCAGGCGGCCGGCAAGTTGGAGATGGTCCGCCAGCCACTGCTTGCGGGCGGCAAGCGGGGGCGTGTTGGCGGTGAGGAGGGTGCCCACGGGCTCACCTTGGGCGAGGCGGATAATGGCGTCGGCCACGTGGCCGCTGGCGATCGCTGTGTGGGCGCCGCTACGGGCGGCCCGCTTGGCGGCGAGGACCTTGGTGATCATGCCGCCCTTGCCGATGGAGGTGCCGGCACCGCCGGCCATGCCTTCCAGCTTGGGGTCGCCGGCGGCGGCCTCTGAAATCAGGGTAGCGGCCGGATCCTTGCGGGGGTCGGCGGTGTAGAGACCTTGCTGGTCGGTGAGGATGATCAGGGCGTCGGCTTCCACCAGGTTGGCCACCAAGGCGCCCAGGGTGTCGTTGTCGCCGAACTTGATCTCGTCCGTCACCACCGTGTCATTCTCGTTGATGATGGGAACGACCCCCAGCTCCAGCAGGGTGGTGAGGGTGGAACGGGCGTTCAAGTAGCGCTTGCGATCGGAGAGATCCTCGTGAGTGAGGAGAATCTGGGCGGTTTGCAGTCCGTGCTCGCTGAAGGCGCCCTCGTAGACCTGGACCAGGCCCATCTGCCCGACGGCGGCGGCGGCCTGGAGTTCGTGGACCGAACTGGGGCGCTTTGCCCATCCCAGGCGCTGCATGCCGCAGGCAATGGCTCCGGACGACACCATGACCACCTCCTTGCCATCCTTCCGCAGGGCAGCGATCTGTCGTGCCCAGTCCTTGATGGCCTTGAGATCGAGGCCGGTGCCGTTGTTGGTGACGAGGGCGGAGCCGACCTTGACGACAAGGCGTTTGGCTGAAGCGAGGTGGGTGGCGGTCATTCTTCTTCGGGTTCTTCCGATTCTTCTTCGATGACAGGAGGCGGCGCGATCTGCTCGAGGGCTTCGTGTATCGCGTAGATCAGGGGCTTGGTGCCGTCGCCGCTGATGGCGGCGATGGGGAAGACGGGACCGTCGTACTTGGAGGTCTTTTTATAGGCCTTTAGGAAGTCGGCGATGCGCTGCTCGCGCTCGTCCTCGGGGATGAGGTCGAGCTTGTTGAGCACCAGCCAGCGTGGCTTCTGAGCCAACTCGGGGCTGTATTTGTCCAGTTCCTGGACGATGGCGACGGCGTCGCGCACCGGATCGGCATCCGGGTCCATGGGAGCGACGTCCACCAGATGGAGGAGGATGCGGGTGCGCTGCAGGTGCTTGAGGAAGCGGATTCCCAGGCCGGCGCCATCGGCGGCGCCTTCGATCAGGCCAGGAACGTCGGCCACCACAAAGCTCTTCTCGGCATCCACCCGGACGACCCCCAGGTTGGGGTGCAGGGTGGTGAAAGGGTAATCGGCGACCTTCGGCCGGGCGGCGGAAATGGCGCGGATCAGGGTGCTCTTGCCGGCGTTCGGCAGGCCCAGAAGGCCCACGTCGGCCAATACTTTCAGTTCCAGCTTGAGTTCCAGTTCCTCACCCTGTTCGCCCTTGGTGCATTTCCTTGGGGAGCGGTTGGTGCTGGACTTGAAATGGATATTGCCGAGGCCACCCTTCCCGCCCTTGGCGATCAGCACCTTCTTGTCGTGCTGGTCCAGGTCGGCGATGACCTCTTCGGTATTGAGGTCGGCGATGACGGTACCCACCGGCATGCGCAGGACGATATCTTCGCCGCCGGCACCGTAGCAGTCGGAGCCGCGGCCGTTCTCGCCACGCTGGGCAAGGAATTTGCGGGTGTAGCGGTAATCCACCAGGGTGTTGATATTGCGGTCGGCGACGGCATAGATGCTGCCGCCCTTGCCGCCGTCCCCACCGTCGGGGCCGCCCATGGGGATGTATTTCTCGCGGCGGAACGTAGCCACGCCGTTGCCGCCGTCACCGGCCTTTACATAAATCTTGGCTTCGTCGATGAACTTCATGTTTCCGCCTCTATAAACTAAAAAGCCCTATCCGGCGGATAGGGCTTTCTGGGTCCGCCTGCGCGCCTTATTCGGCGGCCGGGACGATGGTCACCGTGCGGCGCTTCTTTTCGCCCTTGACGGTGAATTGGACAACGCCGTCCTTCAGTGCGAACAGGGTGTGGTCCTTGCCGCAGCCGACGTTTTCGCCCGGGTGGAACTCGGTGCCGCGCTGGCGAACGATGATGTTGCCGGCCAGAACGAATTGACCACCATAGCGCTTGACGCCAAGGCGTTTGGATTCTGAGTCGCGGCCGTTACGGGAACTACCGCCTGCCTTTTTATGTGCCATGTCTTACTCCTTCTGACCTTAGCCGGCGATCGCGTCGATGCGCAGCTCGGTGTAGTTCTGGCGATGCCCCTGGTGCTTCTGGTAGTGCTTACGACGGCGCATCTTGAAGATCTTGACCTTGTCGTGGCGACCCTGGGAAACCACGGTGCACTTGACGGAGGCACCAGCGACGAGGGGGGCGCCGACCTTCACGGACTCGCCTTCGCCTACCATGAGGACCTGGTCGAGAGTGATTTCTGCGCCAACTTCTGCCGGTATCTGTTCTACTTTAAGTTTTTGGCCAGCGGACACGCGATACTGCTTGCCACCGGTTTTTACGACCGCATACATGTTGGACTCCGGAAACTGCGTTTGAAGAACCGCGCATTATACGCAAAAGCTCTGCCGAGTCAAAGCCTTGTGATAGACTGCCGTGCTTTTCCCGAGGAGGAGCCCATGAGCGCAATCACCACCCCGTCCGGCCTGGTCATCGAAGATGTCGTCGAAGGCACCGGCGCCGAGGCGGTCGCAGGCCGTTACGTCTCCGTGCATTACACCGGCTGGCTGACTAATGGCAGCAAGTTCGACTCCAGCAAGGACCGCGATGAACCCTTCGCCTTCCCCCTGGGCATGCGCCACGTCATTGCCGGCTGGGATGAAGGCGTCCAGGGCATGAAGGTGGGCGGCACCCGCAAGCTGACCATTCCGCCCCAACTGGGCTACGGCGCCCGGGGTGCCGGCGGCGTCATCCCGCCCAACGCCACGCTCGTTTTCGAAGTCGAACTGCTCGAAGTCCAGTGAGCGAGTCCGACTCCAACAACTCCAAGCCCCGCCGCCGCGTCGTGAAGGCGGCGGCTGGCGACGACCCCTGGGCCAAGTGGCGCAAGGCGGAGGCGCCTGCCGCGCCCAAGGCCGAGGTTGCCGGCGAGCCTAAGGGGACGGCGGAGGGCGTCCGCCTTTCCAAAGTCATGTCCGAGCGGGGGATGTGCTCCCGCCGGGAGGCCGACGCCTGGATCGAGCGGGGCTGGGTTTTTGTAAACGGCCTCCCCGTCACCGAACTGGGCTCCCGCATCGATCCCAACGCAGAGGTCACTTTGGCGGCCGAGGCCAAGAAGGACCAGGCCAAGCAGGTCACCGTCCTGCTCAACAAGCCGGTCGGCTACGTTTCCGGCCAGCCGGAGCCGGGCTGCACCCCGGCGGTCACCCTCATCACCGCCGAGAACCAGGTTCGGGCATCCGGCGATCCGGAATTCAAGCCCTGGATGCTGCGCGGCCTGGCTCCAGCCGGACGACTGGACGTGGATTCCACCGGCCTGCTGGTTTTCACCCAGGACGGCCGGGTGGCTCGCCAGCTCATCGGCGACGACACCAAGGTGGAAAAGGAATACCTGGTGCGGGTTTCCGGCCAGATGATCGCCAATGGCCTCCAGCTCCTCAACCACGGCCTTGAACTGGATGGCAAGCCCCTGCGGCCGGCCCGAGTCAAGCAGCTCAATGAGGACCAGCTCCACTTCATCCTCAAGGAAGGCAAGAAGCGCCAGATCCGCCGCATGTGCGAACTGGTTGGCCTGAGGGTGACCGGTCTGAAGCGGGTCCGGATCGGCAAGCTGCGCCTGGGCGAGCTGCCCATCGGCAAGTGGCGTTTCCTGCGGGAAGGGGAGGGCTTCTAAAGCCGAAGCGGGGGCCCTAAACCAGCCCCCGCTCCATCAACTCGCCCTTCAGATAAGCGTAGTAGATCGGCGCGGCCACCACGCCGGGAATGCCGAAGACGGACTCCATGGCGATCATGGCCACCAGCAGCTCCCAGGCCCGGGCGCCGACCCCGGCGCCGACGATGCGGGCGTTGAGGAAATATTCCAGCTTGTGGACCACAACCAGGAAGGCCAGGGAGGCGGCGGCGGCCTCAACCGAGTGGGACAGGCTCACCACGATGATGACGGCGTTGGAGATGAGATTGCCCAGCACTGGAATCAGGCCGACGATGAAGGTGATGGCGATCAGGGTCTTCACCAGGGGTAGCTGGACGCCGAAGAGGGGTAGGGCCACTGCCAGGTAGATGGCGGTGAACACGGTGTTCAGGGCGGAAATCTTCACCTGGGCGAAGACCACCCGGCGGAAGGCGTCGCCGAAATGTTCGGTCTGGGTCTTCAGGGCCACCGCCAGGGGGCCGTTGCCGGCGGTCTCGGTGGCCTTGCGCAGCGCCACCAGGGCGCCGATGATGAGGCCGATAAGCAGGTGGGCGACGGTCCGGCCGGCCTCCTTGCCGACGGACTGCAACTCGGCGGCGTGGGCCCGCAGCCAGTGGCCGATGCCGGTCTTCACGTCATCCACGTTGTCCGGCAGGTTGGCGGCCATCCATTCCGGCAGCTTGTTGCGGAAATCCTCGATGATTTCGGCCATCTTGCCCATGAGGGCGGGGATGCTGCCGTTCTCCGGCCGGAACAGGGCGGAGAGACCGAAAATGCCGGTGGCGACGAGTAGTACCACGATGCTCGCCAGCAGGGCCACCGAAATGGCCTTGCGGCGCTTGCTGACCCACACTGCCCGGGGCAGGCGGTCCGAGAGGACGTGGGTCAGCTCATAAACCAGAAGGCCGGCCAGCAGGGACGGCAGCAGGTGCCAGTGCAGAATGCCGGTGAGGGCGATAGCGGCAAAGATCCAGGCGGTGATCTCGTGGCGGGTCGGGGCGGCCTTCGGGTTCATCGTTCCGCTCAGGCGGGGCGGGAGGGGAACATCACAGTGGCGTCGCCCTCGATGACCGTCTTGCCGGCCACGGTGCACACGGTGTCCAGCTTGACCCGTTTTTTCTCGGGGACGATTTCGGTGATGGTGACGGTGGCGGTCACCGTGTCGCCGGCCCGGACCGGGGCCTTGAACTTGAGGTTCTGGGCCAGGTAGATGGTGCCGGGGCCGGGCAGCTTGGCACCCAGGGCGGCAGAAATGAAGCTCGCGGACAGCATGCCGTGGGCAATGCGGCCGCCGAAGGGGGTGGTCTTGGCGAACTCCTCGTCCAGGTGGACGGAGTTGATGTCGGTGCTGATACCGGCGAAGAGGACAATGTCGGCCTCGGTGACGGTCTTGGCGATGCTGGCGCTCATGCCGACGGACAAATCTTCGATATAGCGGTCCATTCAGTTCTCCTTTATCGTTGGGGATGTAACTTTAAACCGAGTGAAGTGGAATGGGCGAGTTCCCCCGCGAGTTCCCAACTTTTCTCTGCGACGAAATGCTGGGTAGATTGGCACGCTACCTGCGCGCCGCCGGCTACAACACCGAGCTGGCCAGCAACGGCGCGCCGGACCGGGACCTAGTGCGCCTGGCGGCCGATGAGGGACGCTACTTTCTGACCTGCGACCGCCTTATCCTGGAGCATCGGGCCGGCAACGGCCTGGTCTGTCTCCTGCCCCACGGCAATCTGGATCAGCTTTCCAGACTGGTCGGGGAACGATTCCATCTCGACTGGCTCTCCCGGGCCTTCACCCGCTGCCTGGTGGACAACACCCTTCTGGAGCCCACCCAGTCCCATCGCCATCCTCACCTGCCCGACGACTTGGCCGGCCGGGAGATCATGCATTGCCCGGCTTGCCAGCGGGTCTATTGGCACGGCTCCCACAGCCGGCGCATGCGCCAGCGGCTGGAGGAGTGGCAGCGCCGCGACCACGGGTCATTCGGCCCGTAAGGCCTCCACCGGGTCCAGCCTGGCGGCCCGGCGGGCGGGCAGAACGCCGGCCAGGAGGCCGATGGCGACGGCCACCCCCTCGGCCAGGAGGACGAAGGAAATGGGCGTATGGACCGGCAAGGCCGGCACCAGTAGATGGATGACCTGGGCCAGGCCGATGCCCAGGGTGAGCCCCAGGAAACCGCCCACCGCTGCGAGGGCCATGGCCTCGCCGAGGAAAAGTCCCAAGATGGTGCGCCGGGGCGCGCCCAGGGCCACCAGGAGGCCGATCTCGCCGGTGCGCTCGGTGACCGCGATGGTCATGATGGTGACGATGCCCACCCCGCCCACCAACAGGGAAATGCCCCCCAGGGCGCCCACCGCCATGGTCAGCACGTTGAGGATCTTGGACAGGGTGGTGAGCATCTCCTCCTGGGTGACCAGGGTGAAGTCCTCCCGGCCATGGCGGGCCAGGAGCCTTTCCCGGATGCCCGCCGCCACCTTGGCCGCCGGTACGCCCTCTTCGGCGGAGATGTTGATCTCGTCCAGGCCGTCCCGGTTGAAGAGCTCCAGGGCCCGGCCGGCGGGGATGAAGGCGGTGTCGTCCAGGTCGATGCCCACGAACTGGCCCTTGGGCTCCATCACCCCGATGATGCGGAAGTGGAGTCCGCCGATGCGCAGGCGCTGGCCCAGGGGGCTCTCGGTGCCGAACAGCTCGTCTTTCAATTTGCTCCCCAGGACGACGAAGGCCCGGGCGCTGCCGGCGTCCTCCGGAGGCAGGAACTGGCCGCTCCGCACCTTGGAGCGGAAGACGTCGACCATGGTCGAACTCACCCCATAGACCAGGGTGCGGCGGGTGCGGCCGTTGCCTTCCACCTCGGCGTTGCCCCGGACGTTGGGGGTGACGGCCACCACGTGGGGTAGGCGCTCCAGGGACTGGGCGTCCTCCAGGGACAGGGGGCGGGCGCTGGAGGGGAGGCCGGACGGCCGGCCGCCGGTGCGGGTCTTGCCCGGCTGGGCCGAGATCATGTTGGTGCCGAACTGGGTGAATTCCGCCAGGACGAAGCGGTGGATGCCCTCGCCGATGGAGGTGAGGAGGATCACCGCCGCGATGCCCACGGCGATGCCCAGCAGGGTGAGGAAGCTCCTGAGCCGGTGGGCGGTGATGGAGCGAACGGCCAGGTGGAGGGCGTCGGCGAGCAGCATGGTCAGTGCTTCATGAGGGCTTGCACCGGGTCCATGCGGGCCGCCCGCCGGGCCGGCATGACGCCGAAGACGAGGCCCGTCACCAGGGCCGTGGACAGCCCGGCGATTACCGCCCACTGGGGCGGGTAGGCCGGGAAGACCGGGAAGAACTGGCGGATGGCGAAGGCGCCGGCGTGGCCCAGGGCGTAGCCCACCAGGGCGCCGACGATGGAGAGCATGGCGGCCTCCATCAGGAAGGCCATGCGGATGGTGCCGGCAGTGGCCCCCAGGGCCTTCAGGAGGCCGATCTCCCCGGTGCGCTGGGTCACGGCCACCAGCATCACGTTCATCACCAGGATACCCGCCACCGCCAGGCTGATGGCGGCGATGCCGGCCACGCCCAGGGTGAGGGCGGAAAGGAGCTTGTCGAAGGTGGCCAATACCGCATCCTGGGTGATGACCGTGATGTCCTCCTCACCCTGGTGGCGGCCCTTGATGATTTCCAGGGCCTGGGCCTTGGCGTCGGGTATGGCTTCCCGGCTTCGGGCTTCCACCAGGATGCGGAAGAGGGTGTTGGAATTGAACATGGCCTGGGCCAGGGCCACCGGGACGATGACCAGCTCGTCGGTATTCATGCCCAGGCCCTGGCCGGTGGATTTCAGTACCCCGATGATCCGCACCCGCCGGTCGCCGATGCGCACCAGCTGGCCTATGGCCGGCTCGGCGCCGAACAGCTCGTCCCGGATCTTGGCGCCGATCACCGCTACCGACGAGCCCCTGTTCCAGTCTTCGACGGGCAGGAAGCGGCCCTGGGCCAACTCGAAATGGCGCACTTCCAGAAGGTCCGAGGTGCTGCCCGCCACGGTGGCTTCCCGCAGGCGGCCGCCGTAGTTGATTTCAGAGAGGCCGACGGTCAGCGGCGCCAGGCGCTTGACCGCCGGGCTGCGCAGCAGGGCGGCGGCGTCGTCCACGGTGAGGTCCCGGGGCGTGCTGGTGATGGCGTTGGCGGGGTTGAAGCCGCCGGTGCCGGACCGTCCCGGCAGGACGATGACCAGGTTGGTCCCGATGTTGGAGAACTGGTTGACCACGTAGCGCCGGGCGCCATCCCCCAGGGCGGTGAGGACCACCACTGCCGCCACCCCGATGGACATGGCCAGCACCGACAGGGCCGTGCGCAGGGGATAGCCGGTGGCGGCGTCCCGGGCGAAGCGCAGGATGTCGGTGGTGCGCATCAGGAGTTGCGGCTGTCGAACTTCAGGCGCCCGTCCTCCATCATGAGCTGGCGGCGGGCCCGGGCGCCCAGGGCCTGGTCGTGGGTGACGATAACCAGAGTCACGCCTTTGCCGTTCAGTTCCTCCAGGAGCCGGATGACCTCGTCGCCGGTGGAGCGGTCCAGGTTACCGGTGGGCTCGTCGGCCAGGATCATGGCCGGGCGCATGATGGTGGCCCGGGCGATGGCCACCCGCTGGCGCTGGCCGCCGGAAAGCTGGTCCGGCCGGTGGTCCGCCCGGTGTTCCAGGCCGTAGTCCTTAAGCGCCTGAGCCACCCGCTCGGCCCGCTCCTTGGGTGGGATGCCGGCCAGGGTCATGGGCAGGGCGATGTTCTCGGCGGCGGTGAGCCGGGGCACCAGGTGGAAGCTCTGGAAGACGAAGCCGATGCGCTCGCTCCGCACCTTGGCCTGCTCGTCCGGGGAAAGGGTGGTGATGTCCCGGCCCTCCAACTTGTAGGTACCGGCGTTGGGATGGTCGAGGAGCCCCAGGAGGTTGAGGAGGGTGGATTTCCCCGAGCCGGAGGGGCCCATGACGGCTACGTACTCCCCGCTGTCGATGGCAAGGTCGAGGGCAGCGAGGGCGTGGACTTCGCTGTCCCCCAGGTGGAATACCCGCTCGATGCCCGACAGTTCGATGAGGGCCATGGGATCAGGGATTGGCGGGGGTGGCGAAGGCGCCGGCCTTGACCCCTTCCTTTTCCAAGGAGGTGACGATGCGCTCGCCGGCAGAGAGGCCTTCCGTGACTTCGGTGTATTCCCAGTTGGAGAGGCCAGTCTTCACCTTTCGCTCGTCGAGCTTGCCGGTATCCGGGTTGTAGACCAGGACCTTGCCGCCCTCCTGGAGCGCCGCCGTGGGGATGCGCAGCACCTTGTCCCGGCTGTCCAGGATGATTTCCGCGTCGGCGCTGTAGCCGACCAGGAGACCCTTGATCTGTTCGGGCTTCTCGAAATCCACCTCGATATCCACGGTGCGGGCCTGCTTTTCCACCGCCGAAACATAAGGCGCCACGCGGCGCACCTTGCCGGGCAGCACCTGCTTGGGCAGGGCGTCCAGGGTGATGCGCACCGGCTGGCCGGGGCGGATCTTGGGGGCATCCACCTCGTCCATGGGCGCGGAGACGTAGAGGCAGGTGTCGTCGATCAGGTCGATGGCCGGCGGGGTGGGCACGCCGGGGGGCGAGGGGGTGGAATATTCGCCCAGTTCCCCCACGATCTTGGCCACGATGCCGTCGAATGGAGCATAGAGGGAAGTGCGACCCTGTTCCACCTTGGTGGCCTTGAGCTTGGCTTCGGCCTGGATCACGTCGGCCTTGGCGGTGTTGCAGGCGGCACGGCGGGCTTCGGCGTCGGTGCGGGCAGCCTCTTCCTTGCCGATGGAGACGAAGCCTTGCTTCCGCAGGCTCGCCTGGCGTTCGGCCTCGTGCTCGGCATTGGTCGCCACCACGCAGGCTTCGGTCACCCGGCGGCGGGCCAGTTCGATCTGGGTGGAAGCCAGGGCCGCCTGGGCTTGCTGGTCCTCGTTCCAGAGCTTCATGAGGAGCTGGCCCTTCTTGACCTTATCCCCCTCCTTGACCCCCAGGTATTCGATGCGGCCCCCCATGATGGTGGACAGCTTGGTGCGCTGGCAGGCTTCCACCGTGCCGGCCCTGGTGTTGGCGATGGTGGATTCCACCTTGCCTTCGGACACTTCCTTCAATACCACGGGGATGGGCTTGGGGCGGGTGATCCACCATAGGGCGAGGGTGGCGACGGCGATGATGACGGCGCCGATCACCAGGCGGTGCAGCCAGGGCGAAGCGGGACGATTGTCCATGGGGTGTCTAGGCGAAGCCCGGCAGCCAGCCGGAGCGGGGGTAGCCCTGGTCGGTCTCCAGGGTGCCCTGGAAGAGGGCCTCGATCACCGGCGGTTCCCGCCAGGGATCGTTCATGAAGGTCAGCCCCACCTCTTCCACGGTGCGGCCGGACCAATAGTGGTCGGCCACCTCGTCCAGGGATTCCAGGGAAAGGCTATGGGGCAGGCGCAGGTAATCGAGCCAGCTGGAATCGTGGAAGGAGCAGATGTAGACCCCCTTGGTCTTGGCCCCCACCAGGTGCTTGCCGAAGACCAGCTCCGGGTGCTTGCTGCGGAAGGTCATGGCGTCGGTGCGGGTGGCGAAGAGGATGAGGGCGTGGAGCCGGCTGGGGAAATGGTTGAAACGGCGCTGCCGGAAGTACTCCAGGTGGTACTCGGCGAAGTAGTTCTGGACGGCGGTGAACTGGCCCAGGGGCAGGGGCGTGCTGCCCTCCGGGGAACCGAGGGCGGCGCCGAAGGGGCTGCCCCGCAGGATGTCCCAGCCCGGCAGGTCGGACCCGGGGTCCAGCCAGGCGGAGAGTTCCAGGGTTGCGGTGTCCTTGATCAGGTTGTCCATGGGCTATCCAGTCCGCATCAGCCCGCCATTGTCTCAGGACTTGCGCCAGAGGGGAAAGAGTCCGATCAAACCGAGGAGGGGGCCGGGCAGCAGCATCCAGGAAATCTGGGTGCCCCAGTCGCCGACCCAGCGGGTACCGAGCTGGATGGAACCCATGGTGATGGCGAAGCCGATGGAATTCTGGAAGGCCAGGGCGCTGCCCACGATTTCCGGTGGGCATGCCTTGGCGGAGAGCGCCGAGAAATGGGGCGAATCCGCCACCACCGTGGCGCCCCAGAGGAGCAGGAGGGCGATCTTCAGCCAGGCCGGCCAGTCGCCGGTGAGCGGGAACAGGGCGCAGCATAGGGCGGAAACCGCCAGGGCCGAGGCAGCCACCCGGGCGCTGCCGATCTTGTGGCTCCACTGCCCGCCGGCAATGCAGCCCAGGGCGCCGACGCCGATGACGGCGAAGGCGAGGCCGGACAGGGCCGGCGTGCCCGGCGTCGCCAGGCCGGCGAGGACCACCAGGGCCGGGGTCAGGGTCCAGAAGGCGTAAAGCTCCCACTGGTGGCCGAAGTAGCCGAAGGCCGAAGCCCGGAAATGGCAGATGGAGAAGGCATAGAACACCCGCCCGAGGCGAAGCGGCGGGGCGTCGTGCCGGCGCTTGAGGTGCGGGCCGTCGCCCAGCTTGAAGATCATCGCCGCCGCCAGGAGGGCCAGGACGCTGGACACCAGGATCACCGCCTGCCACGGCCAGCCGCCGCCCATCAGCCGGATGCCGTGAGGGAGCGAGGTGCCCAGGGTGAGCATCCCCACCAGTTGGGCGAGCGCCGCTCCGGCTCGTTCCGGCACCCAACTCACCACCAGCTTCATCCCCAGGGGATAGACCCCGGCCAGGGAAAAGCCCACGGCGAAGCGCAGGATCACGGCGCTGGTCATGCCGTCCGCCAGGAGGGCGAAGGCGGCATTGCAGGCGGCCCCCAGCACGGCGCAGACGGCGAAGATGCGGCTCGCCGCGAAGCGGTCTGCCAAGCCCGAGACGGCGAAGGTCAGGGTGCCGAGGATGAAGCCCAGCTGGACGGCGTTGGTGAGGGTACCGATGTCGGCGGGAGCGATGCCCCAGGCACGCACCAGGTCGTCCGCCGCGCTGTTGGCGGAGAACCACAGGGAGGTGCCGAAGAGCTGGGCGAGGACGATGACGGGAACGGGGTTTCTCATGACAGGAAGAATAACGGGGCTTCCCGGCTGAGGTGGGTAAGGGTTTTCCCTAGTGCGGAAAAATGTTCCGGGAACTCTCGGGGAGGACATGGCTCCAATCGCTCCCTAGGTAACGAAAGGAGGTGATCCATGACTAAACTCATTTCCGCGCTGCTGGCTGCTGTGTTCGCCCTGGTCAGCACTTCCGTCATGGCTTGCCCTGACAAGGCTAAGGACG
>JBLNBI010000246.1:0-14987 GCA_050259815.1 Actinomycetota bacterium
ACCAGCCGGGTTCCCAAGGCTAGGTACAGGGTCCGCCAGGCCACGACCCGGCCGCAAAGCCCGTCCGGGTCGTCGTAACCGTGGCGGAGCAGGATATCGGCGTAGTTGATGGGCGCCGGGCCGCCGGGCCGTTCGGGGGCGACGGGGGCCTGGACCCAGGCGTCGTCCGCCTGGAGCAGGCTGGTGCAGGCCCGGGTGTCCTTCACGGCCCAGGCCATCCGATGCCCGCGGCGGTTCAGCTCCCGGGCAAGGGGCACGGAGGCCCCCACGTGCCCGAGGTTGGTCCCCAGTTCCCATGCATAAAGAATTTTCGCCATGGCGGAACGCCCGTTACTTATCTCCGAAAGCTATAACAATCTAACTCAATATTCTTTTTCTTTCAAATTGACCATTGCTACCATGCGGTCATCTAATAAAAAGCGGCATCATGGACATTCTCTACACCCTTTCGGGCTTCGCCGTCGGCGCCATTGTCGGCTTGACCGGCGTCGGTGGCGGCTCGTTGATGACGCCGCTTCTGGTGCTGCTTTTCGGCATCCACCCGGCCACCGCGGTGGGCACCGACCTGCTCTACGCCGCCGCCACCAAGGCCGGCGGCACCGTGGTCCACGGCAAGAAGGGCCACGTGGAATGGGGGATCACCGGGCGCCTCGCCCTGGGCAGCATCCCCGCCAGCGCCATCACCATCTGGTTTCTGTCCCAGGTGCCCCAGGGCAGCAAAGTCCTGTCCCATGTCATCTCCACCGGCCTGGGCTTCGCCCTGCTGCTCACCTCCATCGCCCTCTTCTTCGGGCGCCGTCTGCGGCAATATGCGGAATCCCATGACGAATCCCCCTTTCGCCAGCGCCACCTCGGGAAACTGACTGTCCTGGTAGGCGCCGTCCTCGGGGTGCTGGTGACCATTTCATCAGTAGGGGCCGGCGCCCTTGGCGTGGCGGTGCTGTTTTTCCTCTATCCGAAGCTCTCCCCGGTTAAAATCGTGGGTTCCGATGTTGCCCACGCCGTGCCCCTCACCCTGGTCGCCGGAACCGGCCACTGGATGATCGGCGGCGTCGATTGGACCCTCCTGAGCAGCCTGCTCATGGGCTCCCTCCCGGGCATCTGGCTCGGCAGCCACATTTCTTCCAAGGTGCCGGAGCACATCCTCCGCCGCCTGCTCGCTTCCATGCTCATCCTCATCGGCGGTAAGCTGATCGCCGCCTAAGGAGTTTTGTTTATGTACCGTTACGACGCCATCGACCGCCAGTTTCTCAAGGAGCGGGTCGCCCAATACCGAGACCAGGTCCGCCGCTTCCAGAGCGGCGAGCTGAGCCCCGACGAATTCCGTCCCCTGCGCCTCCAGAACGGCCTCTATATCCAGCGCCATGCGCCCATGCTGCGTATCGCCGTGCCCTACGGTCTCCTGAACAGCGAGCAAATCCGCAAGCTGGCCTACGTCGCCCGCACCTACGACAAGGACTACGGCCACTTCACCACCCGCCACAACATGCAGTTCAACTGGCCCAAGCTGGAGGACACCCCCGATATCCTGGACCTGCTGGCGGACGTGAACATGCACTCCATCCAGACCTCCGGGAACTGCATCCGCAACGTCACCACCGACCATTTCTCCGGCGTCGCCGCCGACGAGGTGATCGATCCCCGGCCCTTGGCCGAAATCCTGCGGCAGTGGAGCACCTTCCACCCGGAATTCGCCTTCCTGCCCCGCAAGTTCAAGATCGCCATCTCCGGCACCAAAGAGGACCGGGCCGTGACCTGGTTCCACGACATCGGCCTGCATCTGGTGGAGGGCGAAGGCGGTGAAGTCGGCTTCCGCGTCATCGTCGGCGGCGGCCTGGGCCGCACCCCGATCCGCGGCCAGGTAGTGCGTGAATACC
Organism: Actinomycetota bacterium; assembly: GCA_050259815.1. Classification (GTDB taxonomy): domain Bacteria; phylum Pseudomonadota; class Gammaproteobacteria; order Burkholderiales; family Rhodocyclaceae; genus JAGTRP01. The sequence goes on from JBLNBI010000246.1 coordinate 1,878, forward strand.
TGCCCTGGCAGCACATCCTCACCTACTGCGAGGCCGTCCTCCGGGTCTATAACCGCAACGGCCGCCGGGACAATCCCTTCAAGGCCCGCATCAAGATCCTGGTGCAGTCCCTGGGCATCGAGGAGTTCGCCCGCCAGGTGGAAGCCGAATGGGTCCATCTGAAGGACGGCCCCTCCACCCTGACCCAGGCCGAGTACAACCGAATCGCCGCCCACTTCGCCCCGCCGGCCTACGAACCCCTGCCGGCCGACGACCTGGGCTTCGAGCAACACCAGAAAGACGAGCCCGCCTTCGCCAAGTGGGTGGCCCGCTGCGTCCATGCCCACAAGGTCCCCGGCTACGCCGCCGTGACCCTGTCCCTCAAGAAGCACGGCCAGAACCCCGGCGACATCACCGCCGACCAAATGGACGTGGTGGCCGACCTGGCCGACCGCTTCAGCTTCGGCGAACTGCGGGTTTCCCACGAGCAGAACGTCATCCTGGCCGACGTGAAGAAGGCCGACCTCTACACCGTCTGGCAGACCGCCCGGGCCGCCGGCCTGGCCACCGCCAACATCGGCCTCCTGACCGACATGATCTGCTGCCCTGGCGGCGACCTGTGCGACCTGGCCAACGCCAAGTCCGTGCCCATCGCCAAGGCCATCCAGGCCCGCTTCGACGACCTGGACTACCTCTTCGACCTGGGGGAGATCGACCTCAACATCTCCGGCTGCATGAACGCCTGCGGCCACCACCACGTGGGCCACATCGGCATCCTCGGGGTGGACAAGAACGACGCCGAGTTCTACCAGGTGACCCTGGGCGGCCGCCAGGGCAACAACGCCCAGCTGGGCAAGGTGATCGGCCCCTCCTTCTCCGCCGAGGAGATGCCGGACGTGGTGGAGAAGATCATCCAGGTGTTCGTGGCCAACCGCCACGCCGATGAGTCCTTCCTGGACACCCTGGACCGCGTCGGTGTCGATCCCTTCAAGGACAAGGTTTATGAAGGCCGTGCCCACGGCGCTTCCAAGAAAGCAGAAAGGATGGTGGCGTAATGGCCCAAATCATCAAGAACGGCAGCATCGTCAGCGATGACTGGACCACGCTGCAGCTGGCCGAGGGGGAAGCCCCGGAAGCCGTCGCCCTGCCCACCGGCAAGGTGATCTTCCCGGTCGCCGTATGGCAGGCCCGCAAGGCCGAAATCTTGGGCCGTGGGGAACCCGTCGGCCTCCTGGTTCAGCCTAACGACAAGGTGGAAGACGTGGCCGGCGACCTGGCCCATTTCGCCGTCGTCGCCGTGGAATTCCCGAAATTCGTCAATGGCCAGGGTTTCTCCACCGCCAGCCTGCTGCGCCAGCGCTACGGCTATCAGGGCGAGGTGCGGGCCGTGGGCGACGTGGTCCACGATGCTCTCTTCTACATGAAGCGGGTGGGCTTCGACGCCTTTGCCCTCAAGGAAGGCAAGAGCGCCGACTACGCCGTCGAGAAGGGTTTCACCACCTTCAGCCAGGGCTACCAGGCTTCCACCGACCAGCCGGAGCCCCTGTTCCGCCGCCGTACCGCCTGAGGAATCCCATGATCCCGAGCATGCTCAACATCACCCCGGAGCTGGCCGCCAGCACCGCCGCCAAGACCGACAAGGCCCACGCCCTGCTGGCCGACATCGCCGCCAACTGGTCGCCGGCCACCTTCGCCAACAGCCTGGGCGCCGAGGACATGGTGCTGACCGACCTCATCGTCAAGTCCAAGCTGCCCATCGAGATTTTCAGCCTGGATACGGGGCGCCTGCCCCTGGAGACCTACGACCTCATGGCCAAGGTCCAGGAACACTACGGCCTGAAGCTCAAGGTCTATTTCCCCCAGAGCCAGGGCGTCGAGAATTTCGTGCGTGAGAACGGCATCAACGCCTTCTACGACTCGGTGGAACTCAGGAAGGGATGCTGCTACGTCCGCAAGGTGGAGCCCCTGAAGCGGGCGCTGGCCGGCAAGAAGGCCTGGATCACCGGCCTGCGGGCCCAGCAGGCGGCCACCCGGGTGGGGCTGCCGGTGCGTGAATTCGACGAAGGCAATGGCCTGGAGAAGTTCAACCCCCTGGCCGACTGGACCGAAAAGGAAGTCTGGGCCTACATCAAGCAGAACAACGTGCCCTACAACGCCCTGCACGACAAGTTCTACCCCAGCATCGGCTGCGCCCCCTGCACCCGCGCCGTCACCCCGGGCGAGGACATCCGCTCCGGACGCTGGTGGTGGGAAAACCCCGAATCCAAGGAGTGCGGCCTCCACGTAAAATCCGCGTGAGCTAAGACCATGACGACGACGATCAACAAAATGACCCTTTCCCACCTCGACTGGCTGGAAGCGGAAGCCATCCACATCATGCGTGAAGTGGCCGGCCAGTGCTCCAACCCGGTGCTGCTCTTCTCCGGCGGCAAGGACTCCATCTGCATGCTGCGCATCGCCGAGAAGGCCTTCCGCCCGGGCAAGTTCCCCTTCCCCCTGATGCACATCGACACCGGCCACAACTACAAGGAAGTGGTCGATTTCCGGGACAAGCGCGCCGCCGAACTGGGCGAGCGCCTGATCGTCCGCTCCGTGGAAGACTCCATGAAGCGCGGCACCGTGGTGCTGAAGCACCCGGGGGAGTCCCGCAACAAGCACCAGTCGGTGACCCTGCTGGAAGCCATCGAGGAATTCGGCTTCGACGCCTGCATCGGCGGCGCCCGCCGGGACGAGGAAAAGGCCCGGGCCAAGGAGCGGATCATGAGCTTCCGGGACGAGTTCGGCCAATGGGACCCGAAGAACCAGCGCCCCGAGCTGTGGAACCTCTACAACGCCCGCTCCCACAAGGGCGAGAACATCCGCGCCTTCCCGATTTCCAACTGGACCGAGATGGACGTGTGGCAGTACATCGAGCGGGAGAAGCTGGAACTGCCCTCCATCTACTTCGCCCACAAGCGTCCGGTGGTGCTGCGCCAGGGCGCCATCGTGCCGGTGAATGTGCCGCTGGCCAGCGGCGAGCTGACCAACCTGCCGAAGGACGGCGAGGAGATCGTCGAGATGCAGGTGCGCTTCCGCACCGTCGGCGACATTTCCTGCACGGCGCCGGTGGAGTCCGATGCCGACACCGTCGAGAAGATCGTGCTGGAGACCGCCACCACCACCATCACCGAGCGCGGCGCCACCCGTCTGGATGACCAGACCAGCGAAGCCTCCATGGAACAACGCAAGAAAGAGGGTTACTTCTGATGTCCGCCCCCGAGAAAATCGAAGACCACGGCCTGCTGCGCTTCCTGACCTGCGGCAGCGTCGATGACGGCAAGAGCACCCTGATCGGGCGCCTGCTGTTCGACACCAAGACCATCCTGGCCGACACCCTGTCCGCCATCGAGCGCACCTCCCAGAAGCGCGGCATGGGCGCGGTTGACCTGTCGCTCCTCACCGACGGCCTCCAGGCCGAGCGGGAACAGGGCATCACCATCGACGTGGCCTACCGCTACTTCAGCACCGGCACACGCAAGTTCATCATCGCCGACGCCCCGGGCCACGAGCAGTACACCCGCAACATGGTGACCGCCGCCTCCACCGCCAACCTGGCCATCATCCTCATCGACGCCCGCAAGGGCGTGCTCACCCAGACCCGGCGCCACTCCAAGCTGGCCCACCTGGTCGGCATCCCCCACCTGCTGGTGGCGGTGAACAAGATGGACCTGGTGGATTACTCCCAGGAAACCTACGAGAAGATCAAGGCCGACTACCTGGAATTCGCCAAGAAGGTCGGCATCGACGACGTGAAGTTCATCCCCCTCTCCGCACTGAACGGCGACATGATCGTGGATCGGGGCGAGAGCCTGAACTGGTACCAGGGCCCCACCCTGCTGGAAATCCTGGAAGCCGCCCCCGGCGCCCACTCCGAGCATGCCGAGAAATTCCGCTTCCCGGTCCAGTACGTCTGCCGTCCCCAGGATTCCGCCAATCCGGAACTGCACGACTACCGGGGCTTCATGGGCCGGGTCGAATCCGGTTCCATCAAGGTGGGCGACGCCGTCACCGTCCTGCCCAACGGCCTGAACTCCACCGTCAAGGCGATCCAGATCGGCGGCGTGGATATCCCGGAAGCCGTCACCGAGCAATCCGTCACCCTGCTGCTGGCCGACGAGATCGACTGCTCCCGGGGCGACATGATTGTGAAGTCCGACGAGGCCCCGGCAGCGGTCAAGGAAATCCGCGCCACCGTCTGCTGGCTCTCCGAGACCCCGCTGGATCGCGCCCGCACCTACCTGATCCGCCACACCACCCGGGAAACCAAGGCCAAGCTCACCGCCGTCGACCATCGCCTGGACGTGAACACCCTGGAGAAGGTCCCGGCCGAAAAGCTCGCCATGAACGACATCGCCGAGGTGAGCTTCAAGCTGGCCCAGCCCCTTTTTGCGGATGCCTATCTGGACAACCGGGGCACCGGCGCCTTCATCGTCATCGACGAGAGCAACAACAACACCGTCGGCGCCGGGATGATCCTGTAACCAGGACTACTTTTCCGCTCCAAGAAAAACGCCCCTTTCCGGGGCGTTTTTCATTGCTTGAACCGCTCGGTTCGACGGGGCTTACGCCTCGAAGCCGCACTCCCTGGCCACGGTTTCGGTATTGGGCGACCGGGCCGCCTTGAGGGCCATCAGGGTGGCGTTGCGTGCCTTCTCCTTCGGGACGATGATGACCGGAGCACCGAAGCCCACCATGCGGTCCAGGACCCACTTCAGCCATACCGGCTCGCCTTTGGCGATATCGAGGACGAACAGGTCGCTCCTCTCCTTGCCCCAGCCGTTCAGGCCTTCCCGCAGATCCCAGGCCCCCTCTTCCGGATCCCCATCCGAAAGCGGATAAGTGGTCACTACGCGTTCCCGGCCCTGGCACTGCCGATTCTCCATTGCAGGCCGCAAGTACTTCGGTTTGTTCCCCATCTTCGCCTCCCTTTTTATGGAAACCGCATTTATACCCCAAATTCAAAGGTTCCACTTGACAGCTTGAAATACAGCCTTCACCGGTAATTTGCGCCAATGAATTCAATACCTTGACTTTCCGGGCACCCGCTCCCATCTAAGCCTTGGCGGGTGATGCCGCCGAACCGCACGAAGGGAGCGCAGATGCAATTCAGGGATTACTACGAGACCCTCGGCGTCGCCCGGGACGCCACCGCGGAGGACATCAAAAAGTCCTTCCGCAAGCTGGCCCGCAAGTACCACCCGGACGTCTCCAAGGAACCGGATGCGGAATCGCGGATGCAGGAGGTCAACGAGGCCTATACCGTCCTCTCCGACCCGGAAAAACGGGCCGCCTATGACCAGCTCGGCCGCAACTACCAGCCTGGACAGGACTTCCGGCCGCCGCCGGACTGGGACGCCGGTTTCGAATTCTCCGGCGGCGGCTTCACGCCCGGCGGCGGAGCCGATTTCAGCGACTTCTTCAGCGAGCTGTTCGGCCGCATGGGCGCCGGCCGAGGCGGATTCCGGACGAGCGGAAGACATTTCCGCACCCAGGGTGAGGACCACCATGCCAAAGTCGTCCTGGACATCGAGGATAGCCTCCACGGCGCCACCCGGCAGATCAGCCTGCGGGTGCCCCACGCGGATGCCCAGGGCCATGTGGTGCTGGAGGAACGCACCCTCAACGTGAAGATTCCGCCCGGTGTCCGGGAGGGCCAGATCATTCGCCTAGCCGGCCAGGGCGCACCAGGGTCCAGTGGCGGGCCGGCGGGGGACCTGCTCCTGGAAGTCCACTTCCGCCCCCACGACCGGCTGCGGGTGGAAGGCAAGGACCTCCACCTGGAACTGCCTGTGGCTCCCTGGGAGGCCGCCCTGGGCGCCGTCGTGGAAGTCGGGATGCCCAACGGCAACCTCAAGGTCCGCATCCCGGCGGGCGCCCAAAGCGGCCGCCAGCTCCGGGTGCGGGGCAAGGGCCTGCCCGGCAATCCGCCGGGGGATCTGCTCCTCGACATCCAGGTGGTGTTGCCGCCGGCGGATAACCCGAAGGCCCGTGAACTCTACGAAGCCATGGCGCGGGAACTCGCCTTCGACCCGCGCCGTACCCGGGGGAACTAACCATGCGCGAAGAAGACGTTCTGATCGGCAGCCTGATGGAAGACTGCTGGATGACCCTGGAGCAACTGGCGGCGGCCTGTTCCGTGGAGCCGGAATGGCTGGTCCGCCACATCGATGAAGGATTATTCCCCGGCGCTGTAGGCACCGCCGGCACTTGGCGCTTCTCAAGCGGCAGCCTGCAGCGGGCAAGGCGCATGCGGGACCTGGAGAGCAGCTTCGACGCGGTGCCGGAACTGGCGGCGCTGGTGGCGGACCTGTTGGAGGAGATGGATGAGATGAGGGGAAGACTGCGGGGTGCGGGGTTGATGTAGGAACGACGTTCCAGGATTGGCCCCGAAGCGCCCCCTCCTTGTCCGAAATCACCGGGAGCCGCCGAAAGGCGGCTCTCTGTTGTGCTTTAGTCAGGTGGCGGATAGCACCTGCCGATGCGGCAGGAAGCGGATTCCCAAGCCCTCCCGGAGGCGGGAATCCGCTAGCGGGCAATATGCTATAGTCCTAACCCAGTTCTTCCAAGAAATGCTTTGGCCTTGTTAGTGGCTTGGAAGAGGATATCCGACATGGCGACCAATATCTCCCGAACTTCTTCCTCACGAAACAGTGGCTTCGCAGATATTTCCAGGTTATCGGCCAGTCCAATAACTTGTTTACTAGACGAAATGTCGTCTACTTCACGTTAGCCATCATGAACATACGCTCCTCCGCCACGGCATTCATTACTGCACTCTTGCTTACAGGGGAGAGCATGGCCGAATCAGGCCTCACGTTGTCTGGGCGCTTTGAACATCGCACAGATCCCACAAGCCTCGAAATGCTCGGTGGTCTCGCATGTTTCTATCCGTCCCCTGAATCCGCCAAATCGCTACCTCGTCCGCAAACCGATACACGCTTGGCTTGGTTCTGCTTCACGAACAGAGTGAAGTCCAAGAAATTATTGGGCATTCCACGAGAGGTGAACAAAGACAGTTGTGGCTATACGGGCCAGGCCACTGTTCATGTCATGAAATACATGCCCTACCTTGGAGAGGGAAACGGGTTTGATACCGCTCTCCTACAGTCTGCCAACCGCATCTCCAAAGCTAAGGCGCTGCCATGCCAATAGCGTGGCTGGCTAACAATCCGGTCAAGCGGACCGCCGAAACACCACTTTTGGGTGTCCTCTACCGCTTCTGCGCGGCGCCCGCTTACCTTCACCGTTAGCGGTCACCTAATATGAACGTCAGAGAGGCGCTGAACCATGGATTCGGATTTGGCATAGGCCAGGAGCAGACGATTTCCGGGTATTTGACGGTCTGCAAAAAATTCTCCTATCTCAGCGCTGACGAGAAATCCTCGAACGCGTGCAATTCCCCATCTGTTCTCATTACAGACGACTCTCTAAGCGACCGTCTGCTAGACGCAGGTGCATCCATGCTTGTGGGAACCATGGTCATGTTCTGCGGCAGCGCCACTGTTTCCGGCATCGTGTCGGCCAGTGGATTACCCCCATTTCCAATCGCGTTCAACCATCTAATCGCAGTTGAGTTTGAGAGTGAAGGAAAACCAATTCAGCTTTCATTTGGCCCCGACCGCTAACAATCCGGTCAAGCGGACCGCCGAAACACCGCTTTCGGGTGGCCTTCACCGCTTCTGCGCGGCGCCCGCTTACCTTTATCGTTAGGTGCCCGCCATGCGAACGCACGTTGAGTTCCTTTCAAATGAATTCCCACCTTACGAGAACGAGGCCGAGCAAATAAATCCAGGGCGTTACGGCAAACGCTTGGCAGATTTCCTTGCTGAAAGCTTAATCACCCACGGTTTCAAAGTGAAAAGCGTAAGCGCTGAAGATTGGGGATGGATGGTTGAAATCGAAAATGAATCCTTCCCTCTCTGGATTGGTTGTGGCAATTACGAGGAATTTGAAAATGGGTTTCTGTGCTTCATCGAGCCATCCAAGCCGTTCGTGCGCAAATGGTTCTCGAAGATTGAAACCCTACCCATTGTCGAACGCCTGGCATCTGCACTTGAATCAATCCTTCAGGGTAGCGGCAAGGTTTCGCAACTCCGCTGGTGGTCTGAAAGTGAAGCCAGCACCTAACAATCCGGTCAAGCGGACCGCCGAAACACCGCCTTCGGGTGTCCTCCACCGCTTCCGCGCGGCGTCCGCTTACCTTCACCGTTAGATTTCGCATGCCCCTCCATCGCTTTTCTCCTGCACAGAAGGTGCTCTTTGTTTCTGCGGCAGCCTTATCTATTGCTTGGTTCACACGAATTGATTGGGCCTTGGCCTTTTCAAAAGGCGAACTTATTAATGCATTGTCTTCTTACGTCGGCGCAGTAGCCATTGCTTTACTGCCTCTGCTGGCTCTTTGGCGCTTAATACAAACCGCATCACGATCTCCACTTTTTCAAATGCTCAGCGTTGCCTTTGTCGTCCTTATCGCTGTCGGCGGTTACGCTTACCTCTGGAGTTCGAGCATTCCCTCTGGTGGCTGGGAGCTATTCATCGTGCTTTTTGCTCAGGCAATGGCAATTACCTGTCTCTATCTCACGACAAAGATCAAGAACCATGCTTCAACAAAAAGCGAAATCTAACAATCCGGTCAAGCGGACCGCCGAAACACCGCTTTTGGGTGTCCTCCACCGCTTCTGCGCGGCGCCCGCTTACCTTTACCGTTAGGTGCCCGCCATGCGAACGCACGTTGAGTTCATTTCAAATGAATTCCCGCCTTACGACGATGAGGCAGAGCAAATAAATCCAGGGCGTTACGGCAAGCGCTTGGCAGATTTCCTTGCTGAAGGCTTAGTCGCTCACAGCTTCAAAGTGAAAAGCGTAAGCGCTGAAGATTGGGGATGGATGGTTGAAATCGAAAATGAATCCTTCCCCCTCTGGATTGGCTGTGGCAACTACGAGGAATTTGAAAATGGGTTTCTGTGCTTCATCGAGCCATCCAAACCATTCGTGCGCAAATGGTTCTCGAAGATTGAAACCCTACCCACTGTCGAACGTCTGGCGTCCGCACTTGAATCAATTCTTCAGGGCAGCAGCAAAGTTTCGCAACTCCGCTGGTGGTCCGAAAATGAAGCCTGCACCTAACAATCCAGTCAACCGGACCGCCGAACACCCGCCTTTAGGTTGCCTCTGCCCGCCTCGCGCGGCGTCCGGTTACTTTCACCGTTGGGCGTCATAAAGGAGGGGATGTTGCTCAGCCTCGATAGTTCTAAATGGTCAGAGTTGAAACATGCTTATGGGTCAGCTTCTGACATTCCGATGTTGCTCAAGCAGCTGGAGAACATTCCTTCATGTGCAGGTGAAGAGGAGCCTTGGTTTTCTTTATGGAGTGCCCTAGCACACCAAGGTGATGTTTACTCAGCATCTTTCGCCGCTGTTCCTCATGTAGTGCAGGCCCTCGCTTCAGCGCCACTAAAGGCCGATTTTGCTTACTTCCAGTTTCCCGCGTGGGTTGAAATCTGTCGGCGCAAGAGCGACTTGCCAGTGCCAGAAGAGCTTGCTCCTGCCTATTTCGAGGCGTTATCGAAACTACCAGCACTCGTAGCGGCCGCATCGGCTCGCGAATGGGATGCAGCGTTTCTTCAATGTGCTCTTTCTGCTATCGCTGTAGCAAAAGGGCAAGTCGCCATTGCCGAGGCAGTTCAAGAGTTATCGCCTGAGGTGGCGGAGGAGTTTATGCAGTGGTTTTTTGAGCGCTAGCCATGGCCATGACGCCCAACAATCCGGTCAAGCGGACCTGCCGAACACCCGCCTCGGTTTTCCTGTTTCGCTCCGCGCGGCAGTCCGCTTACCTCCATCGTTAGGGCTCTCATATGACTGTCCCCGCATGGCCGCCGCTGAGTGAATATGTCGCGACCAAGGACGTACTCGGTTTCGACTTTTCGTACCCGAATGATTACCTTTCGTCCATCGAATGGCAGCACAAAGACATCGATGCCGGTGGTGATGGTCACGGGCTTAGCTTTCTGCGAGCAGCGGAGGTTCGCAAAGACCTGACCTTCGTCCGCAAGGCAACTTTCAAACGCCTCGTGCCATTTGCCCGCGGCGACAACGGAGATTGGCTGTGCTGTTTCGACGCAGGCAATTCCTCTATTGTCTATGTCATCAATCTCGGTGATAAGCGGCTGCATGCCATTAAGCAACCCGAGGTGGGTTATGTTCAGTTCCTCAATGCTTACCGTGCCAATCTCGACCTTCCACTCTGGAATCCAAGTGCCCAAGGCTAGGTACTATATCGGCCCGAGCCCTAACCAGTCGGTCAAGCGGACCGTCAGCCAGCTACGCTGGCTGCCGCCCGCTTACCTCGGTCGTTAGGCGTTGCACATGGACGATCCCGCAGCTCTAAACCGACGACTTAACAAAGCTCTGCGACTCCTAAACCTCGCGGCTGTATCGGTCGCGGAGATACCAAGTGCCATATACGGGAACATCTTGGCTTCCCTTGTGGAATCGATAGCGCAGCTATCAGCCGCCCGGCAAACTCTTATCGATGAGCACCCTGAGCTTGATTACCATTTCGACCACGAACGTGCACCAACCGCGTTCATGTGCCAGATACATGCGCTTGAACGAGACGCGGAAAACGCGCTGCTTGGTGGCTCGCGGGAAGCCGCCATTTCTATACTCGACGAGGCGCTGAACCTCGAACCACCGGCTCTGGACTACGAAATCTTGGAAAAACGGCGCAATGAATTGTTACGTAACGCCTAACCCTGCGGTCAAGCGGACCTGCCGAACACCCGTCCAGGTCTTTCTGTTGCCACCTCGCGCGGCAGTCCGCTTACCTCCACGTTAGCCCTGTACTGCATGGAAATCGAACCGCCTAACTTAAGTGTCCCGCTTGAAAAGCAAGAGCACTGGGGGCTCGTGCTTGTTGGGGCATGCTGTTTAGTCGTTGCAATCTCAGCCCTTATCAGCCCGTCGTTTGCCGCCGTATTTGGCACCTCATCCATAGTCGGTCTTCCCGTGCTCTGGCTGCTACTCTTTTCTCGGCAGGGCTCTTCTATTTTCGTCGCATGGGGTGGGCTCGGACGCATCGCCTTTTTCGTGGTGGTGTTTGGCTACATCGCTCTTGCCAAATCAGTTCTGGTGCCCAACCTCGTCGGAGTCATCGAGCGTGTCCTGGGCTAACAATCCGGTCAAGCGGACCGCCGAAACACCGCTCTTGGGTATCCTTCACCGCTTCGGCGCGACGTCCGCTTACCTTCACCGTTAGGCCCGCTATGAAACCCACTGGATTGGTTGTCGTCTTGGTCCTCTGCATTGCATGCACTTGTGCGTTGGGTCAACCAATTCAGCCTGCTGAGGCAGGCGCCCAGCCCATTCTTGGGCGACTTAACGTTATCGAAAGCGAGTTGCAAGCATTACAGCAACGTCTGCGCTCCGAGACAATGAGCAAGCCCCAAGAGCTTGAAATCCAAACTCAGGTGGTCAGGCTGAAATCCGAAAAACAAGAACTTCAGGCGGAACTCAAGCGCATACGTGCTTCAGAGAACTCGCCATTTATCAAATACAACGCAGCAGGGTTGTCTCCCAAATGAAGGCTTGGCCTAACAATCCAGTCAACCGGACCGCCGAAACACCGCTTTTGGTTTTCCGCTACCCGCCTAGCGCGGCGTCCGGTTACTTTCACCGTTAGGCGCTGCTATGAGCCGCATCCTTGACCTCGCCAAGCAGATAAAAATCCAAAGCCGAGAACTCTATAAGCACTTCAAAGCTCAAGGAAACAACGCTCGCGTGGAACACATGCATGTCATCTTTTATTCTGCTGAGAAAGTCCGTTACAAACTCGAAGAAGAGCCAACTCTTTTGCTTCCCCCGGATACATGGAAGGCACTGTTGGCTATTGAAAAAATGGGCTATTCGTCCAACGACAACTTCGACGAGAATGAAAAGCTCGTTCTGCCGCTATATGAAAAGTACATTGAGCTAAAAAAAGCATATGGCCAAGCTTATGGCGACACCTAGTTTCAATGTTGAAGTACAACAAAAATATTGGTGCACTTCGCCTAACAATCCGGTCAAGCGGACCGCCGAAACACCGCTTTCGGGTGCCCTCCACCGCTTCTGCGCGGCGTCCGCTTACCTTCATCGTTAGCCCTCGTCTATGAAACCCCGCGTCTTCATTAGCTCTCCAGGCATCTCGCCTCAACCCATCGCCGCTGGGCACAGGGCGGCTTTCGCCCGGCCCCTGTCCCAGTTTCCACGGCCCATGATCGAAAGCTTGGCGCCTGAAGGCGCAACAAAATCAACGGGGGCGGTTGTCCCAACTTCCCGTGTCCGCTGCCACGGCCGCAACCCATGGTCTCGGGCTCAAGGGCTGCGCTACCGATCCAGCGCCTTCGCAGCATCGATGGGTTGCCAAAGGCACCCTTTTCCTCTGGCCCTGGCGGCTTGGGCTAACAAGCCGGTCAAGCGGACCGCCGAAACACCACTTTTGGGTGTCCTCCACCGCTTCTGCGCGGCGTCCGCTTACCTTCACCGTTCGGCGTCACACACTTCAGGCATACAACCGTTGCCAGCATTGCCGGGCCTTTTCGGCTCTGCATTTCAACCCGGTCAATATGGTCGCTCAGCTCCTGCGGGTAACGCCAAAGGCCGCATCGACCGCACTGCTTCTGCCGTAGCCCGGCCTTGTGCTGAACCTCCGCCCATTCGTGCCAGGCTAGATAGCCATCTGGCGCGGGGTCGCCGGGCTTGTAGTCGTCCTGCTCAAGTAGCAATCCGCCTCGAATTCGTTTGCATGCCATCGCCAGCCTCCGTAGTTGCGCCGCCGAACCCGGCGGTCAAGCGGACGCCGTGCCGGCGCCGCTTACCTCTGTGTTAGGCGTCTTCCATGAAGCCGTTTGCTTTCATGTCTCAGGTTTCTTCCACCGCCAAGAACCGCTCCAGCCAGCCAAGCCGGACAACTCAACCGCCTTGTGTCCGGCAATCGCTTTTGGCTCCCGCAAGCGCCACGCAGTCTCAGCCGGTCATGCTCGCTCCCGCTCGCCCCCCGCAGGCCCAGGGCAAATCCGTCGCAGCCTGGGGCGCCAAACATCACGCAGCCGC
>JBLNBI010000247.1:0-24220 GCA_050259815.1 Actinomycetota bacterium
GGTCAAGCTGCTCCATACGGTGTTCGAGGAGGCCATGCGGCTGCGGGCGTCGGACATCCACTTCGAGCCCCAGGAAAAGTCCCTGCGCATTCGTTTTCGTATCGACGGGGTGCTCCATGTCCAGACCGAGGCCGATGCGAAAGTCGCTTCGGCGGTGGCCCTGCGCCTGAAGCTCATGTCCGGCCTGGATATTTCCGAAAAGCGTTTGCCCCAGGACGGCCGTTTCAATATCCGGGTGCGGAACGCCCCGGTGGACGTGCGTATATCGACCCTGCCGACCCAGTACGGCGAGTCGGTGGTGATGCGTCTCCTCAACCAGAATACCGGCCTCCTGGCGCTGGACAAGGTGGGCATGCCGCCCCGGGTGCTGGAGCGCTTCCGCCATTCCCTCGAGCGGCCGAGCGGCATGGTACTGGTGACCGGTCCGACCGGTTCCGGCAAGACGACGACCCTCTACGCGGCCCTGAACGAACTCAACAGCACCGAGAAAAAGGTCATCACCGTCGAGGATCCGGTGGAATACCGGCTGGGCGGCCTCAACCAGGTCCAGGTCCATGAAAAGATCGACCTGTCCTTCTCCCGGGTGCTTCGTACCGTGCTGCGCCAAGACCCGGATATCGTCCTCATCGGCGAAATGCGTGACCAGGAAACGGCGGAAATCGGTATGCGGGCCGCCATGACCGGCCACCTGGTGCTGTCCACCCTCCATACCAACGATGCCATTACCACGCCCATCCGTCTGCTGGATATGGGGGTGCCCAAGTACATGGTGGCGCTGTCGGTGCATATGGTCATGGCCCAGCGCCTGGTGCGGGTGATCTGCGAAAACTGCAAGGAGCCCTATGCCCTTAATCCCAATGAGCACGAGTGGCTGCGTTACGAGTTGGGCGACCAAGTGGGGGCCCATCGCTACCTCCATGGCCGTGGTTGTTCCCACTGCGCCAATACCGGCTACCAGGGGCGTACCGGGGTCTATGAGTTCCTCGAAATGTCCGATGAGGTGGTTGAAGCGGTGAACCACGGTGATCCCGGCGTCTTCATGCAGGCAGCACGCCGCCAGATGGCCGGGGAGACCCTGCGGCGGGACGCCGTGCGGCTGGTGCTTGCCGGCCGAACGACGGTGAGCGAAGCCATGCGCATCAGCAACCAGTTCGAGGGATAAACGGCCGTGCCCAACTTTGCCTACAAGGGACGCAATTCCGGCGGCCAACTGGTCGAGGGGGTGCTGGAAGGCGCTTCCGCCGGCATGGTCGCGGACCTGCTCCTCGGGCAGGGGCTGACACCGGTCGAGATCAAGGAAACCCGGAAGGCCGCCGGCGGTGGTGCCAAGTCGGGCGGCATCGACTTGTTCAAGCCCTCGGTCGGGCATATCGACCTCCTTCTTTTCTCCCGCCAGCTCCATACTCTCCTCAAAGCCGGGGTGCCCATCATGCGGGCCCTGGCCGGCCTGCAGGAGTCGGCGACCAATCAGGCCATGAAGGACGTCATCCGGGATGTGCGGGAAAGCCTGGAGGCGGGGCGGGAGCTTTCCGTTGCCCTGGCTCGCCACCCGAAGGTGTTCTCCGCCTTCTATATTTCCATGGTCCGGGTCGGGGAGGCGACGGGCCTTCTCGAAGAAATCTTCCTGCGGCTTTTCGAACACCTGGAATTCGAGCGCTTCATGCGCGAACAGGTGAAGTCGGCCCTGCGCTACCCCATGTTCGTGGTGATCGCGATGGCGGTGGCCATCGTCGTCATCAACCTCTTCGTCATTCCGGCTTTCGCCAAGGTGTTCAAGGGCTTCGGCGCCGAACTGCCCCTCATGACCCGCCTGCTCCTCGGCTTCTCGGAGTTCATGGTGGCCTGGTGGCCGGCCATGCTGGGGGGATTGATCGCGGCTGTCTTCGCCTTCCGGGCCTGGACAGCGACGCCAAAAGGGCGCTACGACTGGGAAGCCATCGCCCTGCGTATCCCCATTGCCGGCAAGATCCTCCACAAGGCGGCCCTGGCCCGCTTCGCCCGCAGCTTCGCCCTCGGCACCCGGAGCGGCGTGCCTTTGATGCAGGCTTTGGCCAATTCGGCCCAGACGGTGGACAACAGCTACATCGCCAAACGCATCGACGGCATGCGGGACAACGTGGAGCGGGGGGAGAGCGTCCTGCGGGCCGCCATCTCGGCGGGTTTCTTTACGCCCGTGGTGCTCCAGATGGTGGCGGTGGGCGAGGAGTCCGGCGCCCTGGACGACATGATGGAAGAGATCGGCCAGATGTACCAACGGGAGGTGGAGTACGAACTCAAGACCCTCGGCGCCCAGATCGAACCGATCCTGATTGTCGCCCTGGGCATCCTGGTGCTCATCCTCGCCCTTGGCGTCTTCCTGCCCATGTGGGACCTGGGCAAGGCCGCGTTCAAGAAATAGGCGTGGCGATGAGGGGGAGAAAGGGGCAATCGGGATTCACCCTGCTGGAACTGGCGGTGGTCATCGTCGTCGTCTCCATACTGGCGGGCGTCGGTCTCGAACGGTTGCGTTTCTATCAGGAGGCAGCCGAGGCGGCAGCGGTGGATAATGGGATATCCACCTTGAAGACCGCCCTGCATATCCGGTCGGCGGAGCTGATTTCGGCCAACCGCTGGGAAGATTTGCGCCGCCTGCCCCAGCGGAATCCCTTCGACCTCCTGGAAGAGAGGCCGGGCAATTACGGGGGGGCGTGGCAAGGCACTGCGGCCCCCGCCGGGCAATGGTACTTTGACGACGCAGCCCGGCAGATAGTCTATCGGGTTGCGAGGTCGGAGCGCTTCTCGGCGGAAGACGGCGGAAAAGACATCCGTTTCGTGGTGGTGGGGCGAAATACGTCAGGCCAGGAAACTGACCGCTCGGGTGTTGCTTATGTCAGCCTCCGCCCCGTTGGAACATACCGCTGGTTTGATCGCATGCTACGGTGATTTTTCGTGAGAGCACCCCTGAACACTGTACTGACTTTTGTTATATAGTTGTCGCGTTTGATCTTGATTAACCTAAAAATAAATCCTCGGGGAGGAAACAAAGTGAAGAAGACTCAGCAGGGTTTCACCCTGATCGAATTGGTAGTCGTCATCGTTATCCTGGGTATTCTCGCCGCCGTCGCGTTGCCCCGCTTCGTTGACCTGCAAGTGCAGGCCCGCCAGGCCAAGTTGCAGGGGGCATTAGGTTCGGTGCGTGCAGCCTCCGCCCTGTTCCATGCCCAGTGTTTGGTGGTCGCGGGCACTTCGCCCACGGCATGTGCCAGCGGTACTTCGACCCTCGCCCTTGAAGGCCTGAGCGTCACCGGTTTCAACCTGTATCCGACTGCCGACCTGAGCGGCATCGTGGCCGCCGCTGGCCTGAATGCCAATACCAGCGCCACCGCCGGGGTCGATTACTGGATCGCCAATGCCGGCACCAGCACCACCCTGTCCATCGAAGTGCCGTCTCCGAACGCCGGTTCCTGCGTGTTTACCTATACGCCGCCCGCCAATGTCAATGGCGCTCCGAGCATCGGCCTCTCCGGCACAGCGGCCTGCAATTGATTTTCAACCATTGCGATTTGTCGAAAGGAAGCAGCAATGTCTAAGCAAAAGGGTTTCACCCTGGTCGAGCTGATCGTGGTGATCGTGATTCTCGGTATTCTGGCCGCGACGGCTCTGCCGAAGTTTGTGGATTTGAGCTCTGAAGCGCGTACCAGTGTCATCAGGGGGGTCGAGGGGGCCGCGCGTGGCGCCAATACCATGCTCTATGGCAAATCCGCGGCTGCAGGCAATGTGGGACTGTCTAGTTCCAGCGTTAATGCTCTGAGTGGCGTTTCTGTGGCCACGACTTATGGTTTTGCATCCAATCTTAGCGGCCTGACGGCGATTATGGATCTCAGCCCCGAGCTTACGCTCTCTGGCACTGCCAACACGATTTACCATTCCAAAGCGAATAACCCGGCCTCCTGCAACGTGACCTATACGGCAGCTACGGCTGGCGGTAATCCGGGGTACAGCACCACCACTACCGGTTGTTAACCTTTCCGGGGACAGTCCCGGGTGTGAGCGTTGTGGCGCTCACGTTCGAAAGCCCGGGCGAAAGCCCGGGCTTTGTTTATGGAGATGATGGGTGCGTGAGCTTGGCTTTACCCTGGTGGAACTGATCACCGTCATTGTTATCGCAGGCATCCTGGCTGCGGTAGCCTTGCCTCGCTGGCATGGCGAGACCGGTTTCGAGGAGCGCCAGTTTCGCGATGAGACAGTGGCGGCATTACGGCTTGCCCAGAAATCGGCGATAGCTACGCGGCGGCGGGTGTGCGCAGCATTTACGGCGAACACCGCCTCCTTTTCCCTGGCGGGAGCGTTCGCCGATGGGGGCTGTGGAGGGGGCGGCGCGACGGCTCTCGTCGGCACCAATGGCAGGGCGCTGGTCGTGACGGGCAGCAATGGTGCGACTTATTCCGGCCAGCCAGGCAGCCTGACTTTCGACCCCAAGGGGCGTCCGAATATGTCGGCGACCTTCACGGTTAATGGTCTTCCCAGTGTGCCAATTCGGGTTGAGGCCGAAACGGGTTATGTTCATTAGGAACCGTGTTCGTCGGCAGCTCGGCGTTACCCTGATCGAGCAGATCGTTTTCATCATCATCGTGAGCGTGGGGGTGATCGGGGTGCTGTCCACCATGGGGCCTTCGTTGCGTTATAGCGCCGATCCCCAACTCAGGAAACAGCAATTGGCCATTGCCGAGTCGCTCTTGGCCGAAATCCTGCACCAGCCTTTCACCTATTGCGATCCGGACGATCCGGCGGCGATCAGTGCCACCAGCACGGCAGGGTGTTCCTCCGGCCTATCTCAGGACAATGTAACCGGCCCGACCCCGGCCGATGAAAATCGATTCGGTAACGCCGGCCTAGTGTTCGACAACGTGGCGGACTATGCCGAATATTCCCAAACGGGCGTTACCGGGCTGTCTGGGGCAACTGTGGCTAACTTCACGGCGAAGGTCGCAATCAGCAGGGCAGGCACAGGCTTCGGCCTGTCCGATGATGGGGCAGCCCTCAAGATCAGTGTGACCGTTTCCCATCCTTCCCTAGACCCGTTCACGCTGTCCGGCTATCGATTCCGCTATGCGCCGACCTACTGACCGCGCCTCGCAAGCTGCCTTCACTTTGGTGGAGATGATCGTCTCCATCGTCATTGGCGGCATCCTGGTGGCCATGGTGGCCATGTTCGGCCGCTGGCAGATCCAGTCTTACTTCGACGTTTCCAATCGGGCTGACCTGACGGATTCAGCGGATACCGCGCTGCGTCGTATCACCCGTGAGCTTCAGGGAGCGTTGCCGAACAGCGTTCGGGTCAGGCAGTCGGGGAGCAACTACTACCTGGAATTTGTCCCTATTGTCGATGCCGGCCGCTACCGGGCGAACTCCGGGCTAAGCGGTACGGACAACACCCTGGATTTCTCTCCGTCGAACGACACCTCCTTCCAAGTCTTGGGGCCGTCCGTCACCGCTACGGCAAACCAGCAATTGGTTGTTTACAACTTGGGGATTCCCCGCCCTACAGCCGGGCTCTCCGGTACAGCCGGGCTCTCCGGTAGTGACGTGTACGAGGGGGACAATCGGAGGGCAATTCCAGCGGGTTTCTCGGGGACGACGGTTACTTTTAGCGGGACGGGGGTAAGCTTTCCCTTCGCTTCACCGGCCAATCGTTTCCACATCGTGGACGGCCCGGTCAGCTTCGAGTGTGCTCCCAATCCCGCCAATCCAGCTCTTGGGCAACTCGTGCGCCACTGGTGCTACGACTTCCAGGCTGCCCAACCGGCGGGTTTCAGCTTGTTAGCCTATGCAGGGTGCACTTCCGCGCAGCAGGCCGTACTGGTCGCCAATGTGGAATCCTGCCAGATTTATTACGATGGAGTCCCCGCCTTGCAGCGCAACGGCCTCGTTACCATCGATCTGACCCTGTCCGCTAACGGTGAACGGGTCAATCTGCTGCACCAGGTGGAGATCATGAATACGCCATGAAGCCTCGTTGCCCAGCAGGCCGCCCATTCCTTCAGCGCGGTGTCTCCATCATTACGGCGGTTTTTCTGCTCCTGCTCTTCGCCGGACTTGCGGCCCTCATGGCGAATGTCATTTCTGCCTCGCACACCACTGCGGCGGCTGATCTCCTCGGTGCCCGGGCCTACCAGTCGGCGCGGGCTGGGGTGGAGTGGGGGCTGTTCAGGACTTTTCAGGCTCTCGACGGCAACACCAACATCCCCGCCGGAAGTTGTGGCGTTCCCGTTGATTTGCCGAATTGTTCGGTCGCCGCATTTCCGGGGGGCGGCCTCGATGGCTTTCAGATAAACGTTAGGTGCGAGCCGTTTCCGGATGCTGGTGGCGTGTATTACGAAGGTTGCCGGCGGGTGCGCATCTACCGAATTACTGCCACGGCCCGGGGACCCGGGCCGTTGGGCCAGACGGTTGAGCGTGAGATTCAGGTGACGGCGGAGCGGTGCATGGATGCTTCCGGGGCAACCCCGGCACCGTGTTGAGTCGGGCATATGAGCGTAACGGACGGGGTATTCCCGTCGGGGCAAGGGCAGGGAGGGAAATAATGAAAATTCAAGAAAAATTGCATTGGCTGGCCGGCCTCCTGTTATTTCTCTTCCTTGCCGATGCCGCCTGGGCGGTGACCTGCACCTCACGGACCTCGGGAAACTGGAGCTCGAACAATACCTGGAATTGCGGTACCGGCAACCGGAACGGCCCCCCGGCCAGCGGCGATACGGTCGTGGTCAATAATGCGGTGACTCTCGACGTCAATACGCCCAATCTCGCCTCGCTCACGGTCAATACGGGCGATTCGATTACTGGAACCGCGTACGCCATCAATCTCACGGGCAACCTGACGGTCAGTGGAACGGGGGCAATCACCGCCGGCAGCATCGCCCTCCAGGGAGATTCCACCTGGACCGGCACCGGAACAGGGACGGTTTCGCTCAACTACCTAGACCTCAACTGGAAAAAGCTCGTCCTGAGCAGCGGCAGCACGCTGACGATATCCCTTCAGAACGCCAATCCCATCCAGGATATAGCTGCCTCCTCGTTCAACTACGGGGCGCCGGCCAACGCCACGGCAACCGTCTACCTGAACGGCACAGCGCAGGCCGTCCCGACCCTCAATATCCAGTATCCGAACCTGCGGTTGGGTGGGGGAGTCAAGAGCGTGCAGGCGGGCATCCTTACCGTGCTGGGTGATATCGTGATCAATAGTGGGGCAACGCTGGATGCGACTACCCACAGCAATTCCGATTCCTATCTGGCCGGTGACCTCACCATTAACGGGACTTTCAACTCCGGCGACGGCTGGTGGATCTTGAATGGCAGTACCGCCCAGAATATTTCTGCTACCGCGAGCTTCTCTTACTTGGAATTGAGCAATGCTGCCGGACTGGACGCCGCAGGCAACCTGACCATCGGTCCGAGCGGCAATGGCAGTCTCAAACTGACTGCCGGCAAAGTCCGTATGGGCAGCAATACCCTGGTCGTCGGCGTTTCGTGCGACTGGGCCGGCTGGCTGACTCGTAGCGCGGGCTCCTGGGTGCAGGGGAAAATGCAGCTTTCTTTCCCAAATTATCCTGCCACCTGCACCTTCCCCATTGGCGACGCCAACGATTACGCCCCGCTGACCCTAGCCCATTCCTGGCATTCGGGGAACATGAACGGCAGCGTATCAGCCGAGACGGTGGGGAGCGATCATCCGGATACGGTGAGCGGTACTTCGGGGATTTCCGCCAGCCGGGGTGTCAATCGCTACTGGAAACTCAATCCTGTCACCAACGGAAGCAACTTCAGCAATTTTGACGTCACGTTGCAGTATTGCAACGGCACGGACGGCGGCGACTGCATGGTCAATGATGTGGACCCCAGTGCCAATAGCGCCAGTTTCGTCGTGGCAGAGAAGGTTTCAAGCACGTGGAGTACGCCGAGCAGTTCGGCGGTGACTCTCTCTCCCCCGGATGCCGCCCGCAAGGTGACGGCTATTTCCTCTTTCGGCGACTTTGCCATCGGCCAGGCCGGCAACGGCTGCGAACCTCCGAGTAACGTACCCAACGGTGTCGTCGTCAGCTGTCAGTGCGATTCTTTTGGCCGGACCACCCTCAATCCCTCGACCATTTTCGGCAGCAACTGGATTCCCTCGACCAGCGACCAGACGGGCATCCTGCCCCGCATCGTCAATCAAGGGTACCTCCGCCTGACGGAGAATACGAATAACAATGCCAAGGCGGTTACGGTGCCCGGCATTTTCCCGGCGGCCGGCAACTACATATCGGTCGAGTTCAAGCACTATGCCTACAATGGCATCAACAATAGCACTTATGGGGCGGACGGCATTGCCGTCATCCTTTCTGATTACTCCAAACCAGCCGTGCCCGGGGCCTATGGCGGCTCCTTGGGATATGCCCAGAAAGATGTTTCTTGTTCGGGGGGTACCGGCACCTGCCCCGGCTTTGCCGGCGGCTGGATCGGCGTGGGTATCGACGAGTACGGCAACTACCAGAATCCGACGGAAGGACGGGTGAACGGTCGCGGTGCTATCACGAACTCGGTTGCCGTGCGAGGCTCCGGGTCCGGGACAACCGGCTACGCTGAACTGGACGGTACCAACAGTCTGACACCGGGGATTTCCAACCGGGCTTCGACGACACCCGCCTACGGATATACCTACCAAGTGATCGTGGATGCCCGCAGCGCCGCTGCGGCCACTCCCTCCACCTCGGTAATCGTCAACCGTGACACCGGTTCCGGTTATAGCAATATCATCAACATCAGCAATGTGTTCTCCTCCGCGCCGACGAGCTATCCCCAGGCAGCCGTACCGGATAACTGGCAGATTTCCTTCACCGGGTCCACCGGGGGGTCGACAAACATCCATGAGATCGGCGGCCTCAAGATCTGTGCCCAGATCATGGCGCCGACCACCGGCGGAATCGCGAGCGGGTTCAATGCGATAGACGAGGACTACGGGAATCCGGCCTCGGCACCCGTTGCCGTCCAGAGCTACCTGACCGGGCACATCTTCACCAAGCTGGTTGGCGTTCCCTTTAAGCTTGATGTCGCAGCTATCTCGAACAACCAGATCGTCACCACCTACGCTGCTTCCGGCACCAAGTCGGTAACGGTCAAGCTGGTCGACAACACCGATGGTGTGTGCGTCCTTGATGCCAGCCAGAGCGGTTACTGCAACAGCACATGCACGGCCAAGAGCGCCGTATCCGGCGGTAGCCAGACTCTCAGCTTTGCCTCAACCGACAAGGGCCAGAAACAATCGGCCAATTTCACCCTCACCTCGGCCTACTCTAACCTGGTGGCTGTAATTTCCGACGGATCTACGACAGCCTGCTCGACGGACAGCTTTTCAGTTCGGCCGACCAGCGTTTCCGGCGTTACCCTGACCGCCTCCGGTAACCCTTTGACCTTTGCGGCCGGCAGTGGTCAGTTCTCTTTGATTGCCACGGTGCCCGGGTTTAATGCCATTGACCCCATCCGGTACAACGGCACGTTGAAGATCGCCAATGGTGGTATTTCCGGCTCCCCGGTGGCCGGTACCTTGTCTAGCTCGGTTTTTCTCGCCGCTGCTCCCGTATTGAATACCACCGACGCGGCAGCGACGGCTACCAACCTGACTTACAGTGAGGTCGGGACCTTCCTGTTGAAAGGGTACGATCCGGCCGCCGATACCACCTCCACCCGGGGAATCTACGATGATACCTGGACAGCGGTCGACAGCCCTGCAACCATCAACGACTGCATCGTGGGTAGTTACAGCAACACCAAGATCAACGGCAAGTACGGCTGCAATTTCGGCCTATACGTAACAGGAAGCGGCGGTCCCAGTAGCCCCGCGTTTGGCCGTTTTATTCCCCACCATTTTGGCGTTTCGGGGGCCGTGGTGCCGCGCAGCGATCTCCTGACCGCGGGCAGCATCAACTCCGGCAGCACCAGTCTGACTGTCGGGTCCGCATCTGCTTTGGCTGTCGGGCGGCAGATCAGCATCCAGGGTGCCGGGGCGGGTGGCGCGCCGCTGACGGCCACGGTCACCGCCATCGCAGGGACTGCCGTCACGTTGAGTGCGGCCGCCGGTAGTTCGGTGAGCGGCGCAACCGTATCCCCCGTGCCCTCCGACACCTTCTCCTATATGGATGAGCCCATGGCAGTCACGCTGACCGTCACTGCCTACAATGCGGGCGACAGCGTCACCCAGAATTACGCCGGCAGCTCCGCTCAGCTCGATGCTGCCACTCTGAACGCCTCCGCCTACGCCCCCTGGTTGACCACTGGTTGCTCAGGTACGAGCCAGTGCATGGGTCTGGGGGCGGTAAACGGATCGACCCCGCTGTCTAGCCGCCTTGCCGTGGATACCGCGAGCACCGGCAGTGCCGTGCCAACCAGTTCCTGGAGTGCCGGCGTGGGGACCTTCAAGTTGTTCCTCAAGCTGACTCGGGGAAGCTCTGCGGACGGTCCTTACACTGCACTCAATCTGGGGGCGAAGCCCCGGGATAGCGACGGGGTCACTCTGCCGCCTGAAACCTCGACCGATACGGCACACTGTGCTGACATTGATGTGACCAACGGCAGCACGAGCACCAGTTGTTTCAGCGCTTCTTCGACTGAAGACAATCTGCGTCGGCGCGTTGCTACCATTGATGTACGGTATGGCCGTCTGTGGCTAGGTAATGCCTATGGCTCAGAATACCTGCCCCTCAAGATGCCCATGCAGACGCAGTACTGGAATGGTAGCGCCTGGGTGCAAAACACTGCTGATAGCCAGACAACCTTGAAAGTGCCGGTCAACTCGGTGCCGGGGGTGGCTACCGACGGCTTGCGCTTCAACGACTCCGGCCCGCGCAATCACCTGGATGCAGGGGAAGTTATCACGCGGATGGGGGGGGCATCGCCGGGGGCTGCCACCAACCTTACTACCGGCAACTCCAAGGTGACAGGCGGCGATGCTCGACTATGGTTAACCAACAAAGATGAAGCCGTGAAAGGGCCGGGGGAGGGTAACTATGGCTATGTGGACATCATCGGTGCCAATCTCGGCGCTCCAACTTGGCTACCTGTGACCGGAAACGCCCGCGCCTGCTTCGGCGCTTGCGGCCCTCGGTCCCCGGTGATCTATTTTAGAGAGAACTATTGATGCGGTGAAAAAACCTTGTTATTTAGAGTCTTAGAATATATCCTTCACAAAAATCTTTAGTTGGTGGATTAATGCTCCCAGTCTTGCGAGCAAAAAGAGTTCAGGGATGGATGGCGGTGGTGCGCCATGGCAAGCGCATCGACCTTGCCCATGTCGTCCGGTCGGAGAGCGGTCGTCCCGAGATTCGTCTCCTGGATTCGTTCCAGGTCGAGGCGGGTGAGGTCGACGCCCTGGAGCGTCTCAGGGCTGCCCGCAACTTGAAGACCTATCACTGTGCCACCCTTCTGTCGGAGGGCGATTACCGCCTCCTCCAAATCGATGCCCCGTCCGTACCCCAGGAAGAGCGCGTACAGGCGGCCCGGTGGCGCCTAAAGGACATGGTCGATTTCGCCGTGGAAGATGCGGCTATCGGTCTGCTGGATATCCCGGTCAAGGACAACGGGCTCGGCCGCCAGCCGGCTGCTTTTGCCGTCATCGCACCCTCGCGGATTGTCGGCGACCAGATGAGGCTGTTCGACGCGGCCAAGGTGCCCCTCGAAGCCATCGACATTCCGGAGCTTGCCCAGCGCAACGTTGCCGCGCTCTTCGAGGAGCCGAACCGGGGTCTGGCTTTCCTGGGCTTGACGAACGGAGATGGGTTGCTGACCATTACCTATGACGGCGAGCTCTATCTGTCCCGCCGGATCGAGGTGTCCCTCAAGGCCCTGGCCGAAGCCGACGGCGAGCGCCGGCAGATGCTGCTTGAACGGCTTGTCCTGGAGTTGCAGCGCACCCTGGACAATTTCGACCGCCAGTTCAACTTCATTTCCGTGGCCCGCATGGTGGTGGCCAGCGAAGCCGCTGTCGATGGCCTGATGGAATCTTTGCGGGAAAATCTCTACGTCCCGGTGGAGGCCATGGATCTGTCTGCCGTGGCGGATTTTCCGTCTATCCCCGAGTTGAAAAATCCTGAGCGCCAGGCCCAGTGCCTGCGCTCCATCGGCGCCGCCCTGCGGGACGAGGCAGCATGAGCCAGCAAATCAATCTCCTCCTCCCGGAATTGCGCCCTCGGCATGACTGGCTGGCGTTCCCGTCGGTGATGGCCATGGCCGCCTTCGGCTTGGCCGTCATGTTGATTGCTGCCGCCTGGGGCTTTTTCCGGGTGCAGACGCTTTCGGCCGCCCAAAACCAGTTGGACGGCGAGGCCAAGACCCTTCAGCAGCAGGTGCAGAGCCTAAGCCAGCAGATAGCCAGCCGCCAGGGAAATCCTGCCCTGCAGGATCAAATCAATCGCCTGAAGGATATGTTGCAGCAACGGGACGCCATTCTTTCGGTAGTGGAAGCCGGAAAACTCACCCCGGGGTCCGGCTATGCGGAAGTGATGCGCGGATTCGCCAGGCAGACCATGGATGGACTCTGGCTGACGGAGTTTTCATTTTCCGGCAGCGACGCCCGGATTCGTGGCCGCCTTACCGATCCTTCCCTGCTTCCCCTGTACATCCGTCGACTGAACGGCGAGAGCGTTTTCCAGGGGCGCAGGTTCGCAGCCCTGAATATGACTGATGGTCTTTCCAGCACTGCGGCCGCAGCCGCGCCGCGTTACACGGAGTTCGTCCTGACCAGCGATCTGGCGAACCAGGAAGGCAACAAGCCATGAGCGGGGTAAAGCAAGCCTGGAACAAACTGGCTGCCCGTTATGGGGCTTTCTCCCTGCGGGAACGGCGCCTGATCGCGGCGGCCCTGGTGATCGGACCGCTCATGGCGGTTTACACGCTGCTGGTTGAACCCCAATCGATCCGGGCCAAGGGACTCGAGCGGACTATCGCTCAGCAGCGGATGACGATGGGGGATCTGTCTTCCCAGTTGGCTGCCCTGCAGGCGCAGAGCCAGGTGGATCCCGACGCTGCCCGCAAGGCGGAACTTGCGGCGCTGCAACAGCAGTTGGGGACCGTGGATGAGCGCCTGAAGAAGCTCCAGGATTCCCTGGTTCCCCCCGCGGAGATGAATGGGCTCCTGGAGCGGCTGCTTTCCAGGCATTCCGGTCTCCGTTTGATCAGCCTTAAGACCCTTCCGCCGGAGAGCATTCTCGGAGCGAAGGCAGGCGCAGAAGGAAAGCCGCTATCCGGGCAGGACTTCAACGTCTATCGGCATGGTGTGGAACTGCAGCTGGAAGGCAGCTACCCCGAAATGCTGTCCTACCTTAACCAATTGGAAAAATCCGACAAGAAGATCTTGTGGGGCTCGCTTAATTTCTCGGTGGTCGAACATCCCAGATCCAGGATGACTATCACCGTTCATACCTTGGGAGCCGATAAGGCATGGCTGGCCCTATGAAGACTGCGACCATCCTTTTCCTGGGGCTGTTGGCGGGCGTATCGACGGTGTCGGCGGAGGAAGGAGGGGCTCTTCCCGATCCTACCAGGCCCCCCTTGATGCTGTCCGGGGCCGGCGGAGGGGGCGCGAACGGCGCCGAGGCGGGCATGCGCCTGCAGTCCGTCCTGAATCCGAAGGGGAATCGGCCGACGGCCATCATCAGCGGCCAGGTCGTGCGCGTCGGAGAAAAAGTGGGAGAAGCGCGACTGGTTCGCGTGAGCGAGAATGAAGCGGTCTTGCGGGGCCCCGGGGGGGTGGAACGCCTGTATCTTGTTTCCGAAGTGAGCAAGAAATATGTCGATCCGAAGGCCGCTGCCGTGGAAAACGAAAAAAGGAAAAAACCATGAGAACAGCCTGGATCGCCCTTCTAGGGGCCATCCTGCTATCAGGGTGCGATAGCATGCAAATGCGTTCCGGCGACGCCTTTGATCGCGTCGGCCAGGAACTGAAGAGCGCGGCGGACAGCAAGCGCCGTGCGGCGCCGTCGTCCGACGCGGTCGGCAAGGCGATGATGCCGCCGCTCCAGTTGGAGGACTCCGTCGCGGTAGCCAAGCCCGAGCCCCGTTTCGACCTAGCGGTGAACAATGCGCCGGCCACCCAGGTCTTCATGGCCTTGGTGGCGGGAACCCGCTACAGCATGCTGTTCCCGCCTGAACTGTCCGGAAATGTGACCTTGAACCTGAAGAGCGTCACGGTGCGGGAGGCTCTGGACGCCATCCGGGAAATCTACGGCTACGAGTACAAGATCCAGGGCTCCCGGATCATCATCCAGCCCAACACCATGCAGTCGCGCATCTTCCAGATCAACTACCTGGCCGGCCGGCGGCAGGGGACGAGCGATATGCGGATTACGTCCACTTCGCCCACCAGCACGCCTAGCACCGGCGCCACCGGGACTGCGGCTACGGGAACGACCACCCCCACCCCCACAACGGGCGGCGTGACCACCGGCACCGCGGATTCGAGCCGGGTCAGAACCTTTTCCGACAACGACTTCTGGAAGGATTTGCTGTCTGCCCTCAACACCATTATTGGGAATGGCGAAGGGCGTAGCGTCATTCTCAACTCCATGTCCGGCGTCGTTTTGGTAAAAGCAATGCCTTCCGAGCTGCGCGCGGTGGAAAATTATCTCAAGGCCACCCAGCTGATGGTGGAGCGCCAGGTGATGCTGGAGGCGAAAGTCCTAGAAGTGTCCCTTTCCGAGTCCTTCCAAACGGGGGTTAACTGGACTAAGTTCAGCGGTAACGATCAGCGTTGGGCGGTTGGTGTGGCCGGATCGTCAACCTCGTTGAATGGTGGAACGGCGGCCATCAGTGCGGGCACTCCCGGTGGTGGTACCATTGCTGCCTTGCCCGGCAAGGCTGGGGCCATCGCATCAACTGCCACCAAGGGCTTCTTTGGTTTGGCCTTCCAGTCGAAGGACTTCTCTTCCATCCTCTCCTTCCTGGAAACCCAGGGCGACCTTCAGGTTCTGTCCAGCCCCCGCATCGCTACCCTGAACAATCAGAAGGCCGTTCTGAAGGTGGGGGCCGACGACTATTACGTGACCAATATTTCCGGAACCACCACGACCAACAGCGCCGGTGGCAGCACGACCACGCCGACCATCACCCTGCAGCCCTTCTTCTCAGGAATTGCTCTGGACGTGACGCCCCAGATCGACGACCAAGGCAATATCATCCTTCATGTCCATCCCGTGGTGACCGTGGTTGAGGAAAAGCAGAAGCTCATCAGAACTGGCACCCTCGGCGGAGACATAACCCTTCCGCTGGCGTCCAGCACCATCAACGAAACCGACGCCATCGTACGTGTCCAGGACGGCCACATTGCCGCCATTGGCGGTCTCATGAAGCAGCGGCAGTCCCGTGATCGTGACGGTCTTCCCATGATCAGCCGGGATCCTGTCCTGGGGAATTTGTTTGGACAGAAGGCCTCTGCCAGCACCAAGCAAGAACTGGTCATCCTCATCAAGGCGACCATCATCCAGAGCGAGGAATCCTGGCGGCAGGATGTCCTTGATGCGCAAGAGAGGATGCAGGGGATGGATCCGCGCAAGGCGGCCGCTCTCCCGTAATAGCTGTAGAACGGGCGAGGCGGCCGTGTATCTTGATTACTTCGGGCTGACCGAACTTCCCTTCGGGATCACCCCCGACACGTCCTACGCCCTTACGACACGCAGCCACCAGGAGGGCCTGAACACCCTTCTGGTCGCCCTTGCCGGCGGGGAAGGGTTCGTCAAGATTACCGGCGAAGTCGGGACCGGCAAGACGCTCCTCTGCCGTCGCCTGCTCCAGGCCCTGCCTGAGACCGCGGTATCGGCCTACCTCCCAAATCCCTTCGTCTCGCCACGCACCCTCATGCTGGCGATCGCCGAGGAACTGGGGCTGGCGGTCATGCCCAGTACGGACGACTACTACCTCCTCCAGCGGATAAACCACGCCCTGCTGGAAACGGCAGCCGCCGAGCGCAGTGTTGTGCTGTGCATCGACGAGGCCCAGGCCATGCCCATCGAGACGCTGGAAGCCTTGCGCCTTCTGTCCAACCTGGAAACCGAGAAGCGCAAGCTGCTCCAGATTGTCCTGTTCGGCCAACCGGAACTGGATGAAAAACTCTCGCATCCTTCCGTTCGCCAGCTGCTCCAGCGCATCGCCTTCCATTACCGCCTGCAAGGGCTTTCCAAGGAAGAGATTTCGTACTACGTGGCCCACCGGCTGAGGGTTGCCGGCTACCGCAACGAGGAGCTGTTCCGGGAAGGTGCCATCCGGGCCCTCTATCAGGCTAGCGGAGGCACGCCCCGCTTGGTGAATATCCTTGCCCACAAGGCCTTGCTGGCCGTATTCGGGGAGGGGAAGCAGGCGGTGAAGCGGCACCATGTCCGGCAGGCTGCCCGGGATACGGAAGGAGCTCGCTCCGTGGGATGGTGGTGACATGAGTTTGATCAATGAAATGCTCCGCGACCTGGAGGTGCGTCGAGCGGCCGAACTCGGCAAAAAGGATATTCAGCGGGAGGTTCGCCCATTGCCTTCGGCCCCAAAGGGCAGCAGGAAAATCATCGTCCTCGCCGTGGCCGGGAGCTTCGCGGTGGCTGCGGCCGGTACCGGGTTCTGGGTTTGGCGGTCCGACACTGTGCCAGTCCAGTCGGCCGCGCAGCAACAGCCGGCGGCAGTACTGCCAGTTGCGAGCGGCCCAGGGCCGTCCGTACAGCCGGTGGCTGCGCCGTCCGCCATGCCTGCAGACGTCTCCCCCAGCGCCGTGGCGGAAGTGCTCAGGCTGGCTGAGGGTGATAGCCGGCCTGCCGTATCGTCCCAGTCGTCGGCGTCAGGCCTCTCTCTGTCATTGGCCGAAACGATTACCCTTCCCCAGCCCAGACCCGACAAGGCTGAAAACCGCCCAAGGGATGAGCCGAATTTGTCGGGGACGACGAAGGCGCTACCTGGCGCCGCCCCGCTGGCTCAGCAGCCAAAGCCGTTGTCGTCCCCTGCTCAGTCCCCGGTTCAGTCTGGCAATATCGAGAAAACCCAGGTACTGGCCACTCCGCGGGAAAGGGCCGACGCCGAGTTCCGGCGAGCCCAGGCGATGGTCGCGGCCGGCGGCGGCATCGGGGCCGCGGTCGATGTGCTCCAGGGGGCGCTGAAGCAGGATCCAAGCTATAGCCCAGCCCGGCAACTGCTGCTCAGGCTGTTATTGGAGTCGCGCCGGATCGACGAAGCCATGGCGCTGCTGCAGGATGGCCTGGAAAGTCAGCCGGCCCAAGTGAGCTGGGCCATGTCCCTGGCTCGCTTGCAGGTGGAGCGGGGCGACGTTGCTGCCGGGGAGCGTACGCTGTCCCGCTCTCAGCCCCATGCCAGCTCCAGTCCCGAATTCGTCGGCTTTCATGGATACCTGCTTCAGCGTCTGGGACGTTACAAGGAATCGGCGGAGCAATACCAACTGGCCACTCGCCTGTCGTCGTCGGATGGGCGTTGGTGGTTCGGCCTGGGGCAGGCGCTGGAGGCGGAAGGACGTTCGGACGAGGCCCGGGGGGCGTTCCGCCGAGCCGTCGAGGCCGGCAACCTCAGCGCCGATCTGCTGAGCCTTGCGGAGCAGCGGAGCCGCTGATCGATTCCGCTGCGCCGGGCATGGGAGGGAAGTCCGCCACCAAGCGGGCTACCGCCGGCTCCTGCGGGGCAAGCTTCTTCCAGCGCGCCAGTATTTCGGGCGCTGTGTCCGGGTAGGAGGCGACCGCCAGCTTCAGCGCAGAGCGGCTTTCATCTTCCCGTCCCGCGAGCGCCAATAGGTGGGCGCACTTGAAGACGATCTCACGGCTGGCCGAGAACCGTTGGGCCCGCTCGCAACTCTGGAGCTTGATGTCCAGGGAATTGCGGTCGGCGGGCATGAGGTTGGCGACGGCGAAATCGACATAGGGCCTCAGTAGCGACTCTTCCGCTAGTTGGCGCAGGGCTTGATCCATTTTCTCCTGTCTCTCTGCGGGAGAGTTCGCCGCAATCCGTCCGTTGAGAGTGTCTTCGAGAAGAGCGTAGTCCTGGTAAAGGTTGTTCAGGGCCAGGGCGCTCAGGAGCAGGAACATGGTCAGTATGTACGGGGACGCCCGGCCAACTTGAAGAATGCGGTTGCTCTGGCTGGCAGCCCCGGCAACGACCGCGGCGATTGCAAGGAAGAAGCCGTACCAAAGGGGATATTCCAGGTTTGCATGGATGCCCAGCACAACGGCGACGGCGGCAACCCACCAGACTTCGGGCGAAAGGCGGGCGCGGGCGACACCGAGGGCCCAGCGGACACTGAATACCAGCAACAACAGTCCGGCACCGATACCCATTTCCACGAGGAGTTGGAGGAGGATGTTGTGGGCGTGTTCAGGTAAGCCGGGGAGGTGGAACGGCATGACATTGAGCACATGCTGATGGAAATACCGGGTGTACTGCCCGAACCCGACACCAAGCAGAGGATTGTCCAGGAAGCCATCCAGCGCCATGCGCCACAGGACCAGGCGAATGGGGTCGTAAGAACGCTCCGCCATCCGGGAGCCGGAGGTGATGATGTCCCAGAGGTAAGAGTCCCTGAGTTCGTTGAAAAGCACCTGGAACAGGATGCTGCCGATGAGGACTCCGATGCTCCAATTGCGAAGGGTCTTGGCTGATGAGTTCGGTGTCCTTCTCGTCCAAACCAGCGACATTCCCATCAATCCAATTCCATACAACCAGATGGAGCGGGAGCCGGAAAGTACGCCGAAGGGGAGAAGGATCAGCAGGCCGCCGGCGGCGGACGCATTGCCGAGAAGTCCCCGGGCCCTGAGGTAGATCACGGAGGCCACGCCCAGCCAAAGGTAGTCCGCGAAATTGTTGGGCTGAGCCAGGTTTCCCCTCAGTCCGCCGGCGATGGGGGGGAAGAACCAGGGCATGCGGGCCAGGCCGGCGAGCTGGATGGCCCCGGTGAGTGACTCGAGCAAGGTCCCCACGACCAGGGCGGTAGCAAGAACGTCGGCAATGGTGGCTAGGCCGACGGTCTTCGCGAAGTGACGGCCGAGGATGATCAAGAAGATGGTCCACACCATATAGATGCCGAACATCAGCAGCCGGTCGGCAAGGGGCTCTGTCTGGAAAAGCCACTGGACCACGGCGATCAACATCAGTCCGACCGGCAGCAGGGTGATTTCAGGTACTTCCAGGGGCTCGTCCCGGGGGCGCAGCAGAAGGGCGGTCAGTGCGACGAGGCTGAAAGCCGCGGCCACCCATTCCTCGAAAAAGCTCGGAATCGGGTGGTAATGGTGGGCCATGAGGAACGGGATCGTCGCCATGAGGGCGGCGGCGCCGAGGCAAATCCGCAGATGCAGCGTCTTGATATTGATCGACATGGGCCGGGATTATCTCAGTTCCGCAGGGCGCGGGCGATAACGGCGGCGTCTACGGTCGCGGCACCGTGCAGCTTCAGGGTACGGGCGCACTCATCCATGGTCGCGCCGGAGGTCATGACATCATCCAAGAGCAGGATGTGCTGCCCAGAAAGGTCGCCGATACACTCGAAAATTCCCCGGACGTTAGCCGACCGCGAGCCCAGAGGGAGCCGGGCCTGAGGCAGGCTCGGGCGTGAGCGGCGGCAGTGGTCGATATCCAGCGGAATGCGGAGCATTCTGCCGACCGTCCGTGCTATTTCGGCCGCCTGGTTGAATCCCCGCTCCCTGAGCCGGTCCGGGTGAAGGGGCATGGGGATGATCCGGTCGAAGGGGCGGTTGCCCAACTGCCTGGCCAGCCGACTGCCGAACCATTCGGCGAGGGAAAGTCGGCCTTCGTACTTCAGGGCGTGGACCAGCCGATCCATGGGAAAGTCGTAGCGGTAAGGTGCGGTGGTGGAATCGAAATGGGGCGGCTGGCGCAGGCAGTGACCGCAAGGCCCCCCGGCGGAAATCGGCTCGGCGCACCGGGGACAGTTCTGGGCAGGGAGGGGCGGAAGATCGTCTTCGCAGTCGCGGCACACCAGGTCATCGCTGTCTTGCCCGCACAGTACGCAAGAGTTGGGCAAACAGGCGCGCAGTCCATTTCGGCAAAGCTCACGCAGGGCGTGGGGTAGAATTGACATGCAGGCCGATGTGCTCAATAATTCATAATTACGGATTTGTTCCGCCTGCTGCTTTTTGTGCTATCCCCATCAAGGTTTCCAGACATGCAAGCTTCCTCCCTCGCCGCAGTTCCCGCATCTTCGACCTCCGTTTCCAAGTGGACCACGGAGAGTGTCCTGGCCCTGTATGAGCTGCCCTTCATGGATCTCGTTTGGAAGGCCCAGGAAGTGCATCGGCAGAATTTCGATGCCAATGCCATTCAACGCTCGACGCTGCTTTCGGTCAAGACCGGCGGCTGTTCCGAGGACTGCAGCTATTGCTCCCAGTCCGCCCGGCACAAAAAAGCCGGTGTGGAGCGGGAAAAACTGATGCCGGTGGATGAGGTGCTGGCTGCCGCCAAGGCGGCAAAGGACAAGGGCGCTTCCCGCTTCTGCATGGGGGCGGCCTGGCGTGGTCCCAAGGACGGCGATCTCGACAAGGTGGTCGAGATGGTGAGCGGCGTCAAGGCCATGGGGCTGGAAACCTGCCTGACTCTGGGCATCCTGGGCGACGGCCAGGCCGAGAAGCTGAAGGCTGCCGGCCTCGACTACTACAACCACAATATCGATACCGATCAGGAATTCTACGGTCAGGTCATCAAGAGCCATACCTACAACGACCGTCTGGATACCCTCGACAAGGTGCGTTCCGCCGGCCTGAAGGTCTGCTCCGGCGGTATCGTCGGCATGGGTGAAACGCGGAAGAACCGGGCCGCCATGATCGCCCAACTCGCCAGCCTGGAGCGCGTGCCCGAGTCCGTGCCCATCAACAACCTCGTGGCCATTCCCGGCACTCCCCTGGCCGAGCAGCCGGCTCTGGATCCCTTTGAGTTCGTGCGTACCATCGCTGCCGCTCGTATTGCCATGCCCAAGTCCTGGGTGCGCCTGTCCGCAGGCCGCCAGGAGATGAGCGACGAACTGCAAGCCCTGTGCTTCCTGGCCGGTGCAAATTCCATTTTCTATGGCGAGAAGCTCCTGACCACGGGCAATGCCGAAGCGGAACGGGACGATGCCCTGTTCCAGCGTCTGGGCCTGAAGGCGGTTTGACCTCTGGCTTTGTCGATCCGCGCCAAGTGCGGCGCGGATTCGCGCGAATCGCCACCGATTACGGCGGCGTAGATTTCCTGGCGAGGGAAATTGATGGCCGCATGGTTGAGCGCCTTGATTTCGTCCGGATTGAGCCGGAACGGATCGTGGACATCGGATGCAGTCAGGGAGCCAGCCAGGCGATGCTGCGCACCCGTTATCCCAAGGCCCAGTATCTGGGTGTGGACCTCGTTCCGGAGATGCTCCGTTTTGCGGCTCATCCTCGCCCGGCGTGGCAGCGCTGGCTGCCCATCCGCCGCGATGTGCAGCCATCCTTCATCGCTGGCAACGCAACGCGTTTGCCCCTTAAAACCGGTGTCACCGGCCTTGCGTGGTCCAACCTGCTGCTTCACTGGTTGGACGATCCGCTGCCTGCCCTTCAGGAAGCCTATCGGGTGCTGGAAGTTGGCGGGCTCATCATGTTCTCCACGTTCGGACCGGACACCCTCAAGGAATTGAGGGCATCGTTCGCCGACGGGTACGCCCATACCCAGCGGTTCATCGACATGCACGACCTCGGCGATATGCTTGTCGCCTGCGGATTTGCCGACCCGGTCATGGATATGGAGATGGTTACCCTCACCTATGACTCCTTCGATGCCCTGGTCGGCGAGTTGCGGGCGGCGGGGGCAGGCAATGCCATGCGGGCCCGGCGGCATGGCCTTGCGGGGCGAGGGGCGTGGAGTCAGGCGAAGGAAGCCTACGAGGCGCTGCGCGTCGACGGCAAGCTTCCGGCGACTTTCGAGGTGGTCTACGGTCACGCCTGGAAGGCTCAGGCCAAAAAGACCGCCGACGGCCGTTCGGTTATTCGCTTCGATCGCCCCGCCGCGAAGTAGCGGCTCCAGGGTGGCCTGGGGGCGCACCTATCCGCCCAGTGCTCCCCGCAGTTCGCGGATATCCTCCTCCGCCTCCTCCAGGAGGTCGGCGTAACGTTCCCGGTCCTGGGCGACGTTCTCAGATTCCGGCACAGTATCGGAGCCGCTCAGGGATTCAAAACTGCCGCCCGCCAGAAGATTGGCGAAGTACAGCACATCTCTCAGGGTGCAAGGGGCCTCGGCAGATGCGCGCGGCTGGTCATGGTCGCGGACGGCATCCACGATGCGCTCCGGCAGGCCGAGGGCATGGAGGAGACTTTCGCCGATGCTCTCATGCCATCCAACCACAAGCTCCAGGATCGCCTCTCGGTTCTCTCGGTACTCCTGACGGTCGGCGGCCCGGTACAGCAGGTAGAAGATGCCGATGTCGTGGACCATGCCGGCAAGCAGGGCTTCGTCGGAATTGACGTTGCCGATGCGGCGGGCGAGGACCCGGCTGATGGCTGCCACCTGCAGGGAGTGTTCCCAGGCCAGCTTGGACAGATCCTCAAAGGCGGCCAGTTGGCGGGACTTCAGCATCTGGTCCATGGCTACCGCCAGGGACGTGGTGCGCACCGCTTCGAAGCCCAGGCGGCCGATGGCTGTTTTCAGGTCGGAGATGGGGCGCCCCGACGGATTGTAGGGAACGGAATTGGCCAGTCGCAGGAGCTTGCTGGCGATCAGCGGCTCGACGCCCACCACCTGGGAGACCTTGTCCAGGGTGACTTCTGGCTCCCGCAGGGTGTTGCGGACGACGAGAGCCGCATCCAGGCAGGTGGGGAAGTTTGCTTCGCCGGACAGGTCCTGGGCGATCTCTTCCAGGATTCCGAAGTGGAAGTTATCGTCGCGATCCATATCAGCCCGAGATGTAACGCGCCAACTCGCCGATCAGGAACTCCTGGTCGCTGATGGTTTCCTTGACCAGGTCGCCGATGGAAATGATGCCGAGCACCGAACCATCACTTCCGAGGACGGGGAGGTGGCGGAAGTGCTTATCGGTCATGAGGGCCATACACTCCTGCAGGCTGCGGTCCGGAGTGACGTAGGCCACCTTCTCGCTCATGATCTCCTGGACCCGGGTGTCCTGGGAGCTCTTGCCCAGCAGGGTGACCTTACGGGCGTAATCCCGTTCGGAAAAGATGCCGACAAGCTGTTCGCCGTCGAGGACGAGCAGGGCGCCGACATCGTGCTGGGCCATGACGGTAAGCGCGTGGAAGACGGAGTCCTTGGGGGAGACAACGGCCAGGGGGCGCTTCTTTTCTGCGAGGAGCTGCTTCAGTGTCTTCATGATCTGATGCCTCTGCTGGGTTGGAGTCGTTTCAGGCAGAGTCTAGTCGCCCGCCATGCCGATGCCAAGCGCCCGGAAACAAAAAAGGCAGCCGAGGCTGCCTTTTTGGGGGAGGGCCTGTAGCCCCTTAGCGCAGGCTGGCGGCGTATTCGGCCACGGCCTTGATCTCGGCGTCGGAGAGCTTGGCGGCAATGGTGCGCATCATCTTCTCCGGGTCGTTGGCTCGTTCGCCTTGGCGGAAGGCCTTCAGCTGGGCTTCGGTGTAATCCTGGTACTGGCCGGCCAGACGGGGGTACTGGGCGGGCAGGCCGGCACCGGCGGCGCCGTGGCAGCCGGCACAGGCCGGAACGCCCTTCTTGAAGTCACCCATGCGCCACAGCTTCTGGCCCAGGGCGATCTGGGTTTCGTCCTTGACGGGGGCCGGGTTCAGCTTCTGCTGGGAGAACCAGGCGGCGACGTTGCGGGCGTCCTCGTCGGAAACCGCGGCGGCCATGCCCATCATGATCGGGTTGTTACGGGCCGCCGGCTTGTCGCCGACCGGCTTGAAGTTCTTCAGCTGCTTGTAGATGTAATCTTCGACTTGGCCAGCCAGGTGCGGGTTGGCGGAAACCGGGCTATTGCCGTCGGCGCCGTGGCAAGCAACGCAAATCGTCTCGGCGACGGTCTTGCCCTTGGCCGGATCAGCCTTCGGCTTGGCCTCTTCGGCTGCGTTGGTGACGAAACTGGTAGCGAGCAATAGTGCCATCGCCGTCGTACGAATCATTTTCTAGCTCCTTCTACGCGTCTTGGGGCTCAGCTGGCCGGGAACGGAAGTTACAAACCTGCTATTCTATATCAATTAGCCGCCGCCTTGGCGGGTTGCCTGAGCTTTTTATGCCATTGCTTCAACGAGCTGTATTC
>JBLNBI010000248.1:0-23903 GCA_050259815.1 Actinomycetota bacterium
CCTCCAGAGCTTCAGGCCCTGTACTTCGGCATTAGTGCTGTGGATGTCTTCATTTGAGGAACTGGCTGGAACTGCTCGGAGCCGGCAAAGCAGGAATGCGATCACACCCATCACGGCCTGAGGACCTACAGTGATGCAGATTGCGGCGTACAGGCGATTCTCCGGTGTGACCCCTTGCAGCGAGTGGATTGCGGCGAGGGTAATCAGCCCAGCTAGACCGGTGGCCACATTAGCCCGCCACCCTGTTCCCATTGCATACCAAGCCCTATAGGCTACGTTACCCAACGTGCCACAAATGTATAAGAGCGCCGCAAGGCTCAAGAGCCGTGGCCGCACTGTTGCAGGTAATTCGTCGAAGCTATCGAAGAGAAGCGGCGAAACGAAGGGGCTGGTCGCGAGCACGAGCACTACGACTCCAGCGC
This sequence comes from Actinomycetota bacterium, assembly GCA_050259815.1. Taxonomy (GTDB): domain Bacteria; phylum Pseudomonadota; class Gammaproteobacteria; order Burkholderiales; family Rhodocyclaceae; genus JAGTRP01. The sequence goes on from JBLNBI010000248.1 coordinate 423, forward strand.
AAATCGCCACGGCCCGGTCTAGCCAGCGGTTGATCGCCGCATGACCTTCGCATGAGGTGCAGAACTTTGCGACATAGTTCTGGAGTGCTGACCCGAGTCCGAGATCGGCTAGGAGGAACCAGGGGGCGAGTGCCGCCAGCAGTACATGCGCAGCATATTCCTCAGTGTGCAGTATTTGCACGAGGATCGGGATCGTATAGATTTGAGCCGCAGCCAGCAGCAGCCGGCTAGCCCATGCGCTGCCAGTAGTCAGGAGAAGCGTGTGCATGTGAGGATGGGCAACTCCATCAACTCAGGTTATGAGTCACCCAGTCCAGCATCCTCGTGACGCCGACCTGCGCACTTATGCACGGTTTCCAGCCGGTTAGGCCATGTATCTTGCCGATATCAGCGACGAAGACTCGCTGGTCGCTCTCGCGGGGAGGTAGCTTCATGTACTGCAGCGGCTGGCCGATTTCCGCCCTCAGCAGTCCAAAGAGTTCCAACAGCGACAGGCTATTGTCGACACCCCCGCCGATGTTGAACGCCTGTCCAGCCGCTGCATCCACCTGTTTCAACGTTGAGAAGTACAGCGAGATCATGTCCTCCGCATGCAATACGTCGCGCACCTGCTTGCCATTGCCAGAGATCGTGAATGGCTCCTTGCGCAGGCCGGCGCGAGTCTCCGCAGCCATTTGGCAAAACCAGCCAATCCACCCCTGGTCGGCCGTCGCGAACTGGCGGCCACCGTACATCGAAGAATGACGAAACACGACGGTTTTCAGGCCAAAGATGCGGTGGTAGTCGCGCAGATATTGGTCAGCAGAGCCCTTGGAACAGCCATATGGCGAATGAAAATCCAGCGGAGTACGCTCATCGAAACCGTTCGGATGTTCGACACACACATAACGGGTTTCGGTCTCTTGGTAATGGTATTGCTCCAGGTCGCCGTAGACCTTGTTGGTGGATGAGTAGATGACAGCTGCCTCAGGCACATGAGCGCGAACCGCTTCGAGAACGTTCAATGTACCCATAGCGTTGACTTCGAAGTCCATACGCGGATCGGCAATTGAAGTAGTCATCGCCACCTGGCCGGCTAGGTGGAAAATCACATCTGGCTTGACGCGAGCGATGATGCGCTGGACGTCGTTAGCGTTACGAATGTCACCGTGCACAAATTCAAATTTGCCCTGTCCGCGTAGCCACTGCAGATTGTTTTGCGAGCCATGACGATAGAGGCTGTCGAATACGCACAAGTCAATGCCCTGGGACAGCGCATGGGCTGCAAGATTACTGCCCAGGAAGCCACAGCCACCGGTAATTAGGAGTTTCATAGGAGTCGATCTTTGGGAATGTTCGCGTGATGAAAATAAAGGGGCTGGTCCAGCATCACTCCACTGATTGGGTCTCTAGCATTTTCTTCAGACCATCGTGCAGTGAAATCACGGGACGCCACCCCAAGCCAAGCAGTCGGTTGACGTCAGCCACGCACAGCATTGCCTCATTGGCACGGTAAGGTACGGTGCCGAAATCCAGTTTGGTGCTGGCTCCGGCTAGCTGTTTGGCTAGCTCAACGAATCCACGTATGGTGATGGCGTCGCCCGAACCGACTTCAATAGAGTCACTGGTGGCGAAATCATGACTGTTCGCCAAGATACAGTCATAGGCACGCACGACGTCATCGATGTGGACAAAGTCTCGCTTTTGCTCACCGGCCGTTAGTGCAAGCAGGGGTTCATTTTGGCGACACGCCTCAATGATATGGGTAGTGAACTTAGTGGGATCGTCGCCCGGACCATACATATGCTGAAGGCGGATGTCGATGAAGCGCAGAAGTTGGGGCGATTGGCGCGCCAAGACCGCTCCCCAGGCAGAGAACTGCGCCTTGCTCAGCGCATAAAGGCTTACGTCCGGTGCCAGCACAGTTCCGGTGTTAATGAAGACAGTCGGGCCGCTCTCGGCCACCGGTCCCGCCAGCACTGCCTGCAGAAGCGCCGTTCCAAAACGCACATTGGCATCAAACACGTCCAGTGGAGCCTCGCCCTTGCGGCCATATGCGCAGGCTGTATGCACGATGGCTTCCGGAACGACCTCACGCACTACGGCCATCGCTTCATCCGGTCCGGATACGCGCAGCAACCGAACTCTAGCAGGCAGGCCCTCAAGTCGATGTAGTCTCGAAGATGGGCGGGCCAGCAGATAAAGCTCATGGCCTTGCGCTGCCCAATAGCGGGTCAATGCACTGCCAAGAAAGCCGCTGGCTCCGGTAACTAGGATGCGCATACTCGTCGCCACTTGATCAGAAGTTCACGCCGAAAAATTCTTCGAGCTTCTCCGCGATGTAATCCAACTGCTCTTGACCCAAAGCCGGGAAGGTGCCAAGCCAGAAGGTCTGGTTCATCACGACGTCGGTGTTGGTCAGGTCTCCGCTGATGCGGAAGTTGCGGCCCATCATGTACGGCTGCTTAGTCAAGTTGCCAGCGAACAACAGTCGCGTACCTATCTTGTTCTCTTCCAAATAGCTGATCACATCATTGCGCCTAATGCCACTGCTTCCCTTGACGATTAACGGAAAACCGAACCAGGATGGTTCCGAATTGGGTGTGGCTTCGGGCAAGTGCAGGAATTGCTCTACGCTCGCCAAACGGTTCTTCAGGTACGTAAAGTTGGCACGACGCTTCGCAATAAATTCGTCTACTCGGTCCATCTGCGCCAGTGCGCAGGCTGCCTGCATGTCACTAATTTTTAGGTTGTAGCCCAGATGACTGTAGGTGTACTTATGGTCGTAACCATCTGGCAGATCACCGCCCAGATCTTTCTTTGTCCAACAAAACCGCTTGTTACAAGTGTTGTCCTTACCGGGCGGGCAGTAGCAGTCACGTCCCCAGTCACGGAAAGACTCTGCAATCTGTTTCAATTCTGCATTGTTGGTGAAAACGGCCCCGCCTTCGCCCATAGTGATGTGGTGTGCAGGGTAGAAGCTCAGTGTAGCAATGTCGCCAAAGGTGCCTACCATCTGGCCGTTGTATGTTGCCCCCAAGGCGTCGCAGCAGTCTTCCACCAGCCAGAGGTTGTATTTTTTGCACAGCGCCGTCACCACTTCTAGATTGAATGGGTTGCCCAGGCTGTGCGCCAGCATGATGGCCTTGGTCTTGGGAGAAATGGCCGCTTCGATTTTGCAGACGTCAATATTGTGCGTAGCCAAGTCCACATCTACAAACACCGGCACAGCGCCAAATTGAATGATGGGGTTGACGGTTGTCGGAAAGCCCGCGGCTACACCGATGACTTCATCGCCTTGCCTAATCGCACGGTCGCCCAACTTGGGGCTCGTCAGCGTCGAAAACGCAACCAAGTTAGCCGATGACCCTGAGTTCACCGTGATCAGGTACTTGACTCCCAAAAAATTGGCTAACCGCTCTTCAAACATGGCATTGAAGCGACCCGTGGTCAACCAACCGTCCAGCGACGCATCAACCATCAGCTGCAATTCTTTGGCACCGATGACTTTGCCCGAAACTGGCACGACGCTTTGCCCCGGCACAAAGGTTTTGGGTGCATAGGCAATGTCAGCATACTGCTGCACAAGTTCGCTTATCTGGCTGCGCAGCTTGTCCAGTTTCGGTTGGCAATTGACGGTAGGAGTGGGGCTCATTTTTCGCTCTGATATTGAGAAATCTGTTGAAGGCAATAGGCGCGCATGTCGGCACCAGACAGCCAGGCTTGATGCCAGTCTGTAATGCGAGACAATGCTGTCTGCAGCGACCAGCGCGGGGCCCAGTGCAGACGCTGCCTTGCTTTGGAAATATCCAGCTTGAGGTAGCTGGCTTCGTGAGGGTGATCACCAGGTTGCAAGGCCCATGCAGCACCCTGACCCCAAGTTTCACACAGTCGCTCCACGATCCATTGCACAGGCTGAGCATCCTCTTCGCGGGGACCAAAATTCCAGCCCTCGGCGTCTATCTGGCCGTGGTCATACAAGCGCTGGGCCAGCAGAAGATAGCCGGACAGTGGTTCCAATACGTGCTGCCAGGGGCGAATCGCGTGGGGATTACGAATTTGCACCGGTTGCTGTCTTGCAAGCGCGCGAAGGACATCAGGGATCAACCTGTCCAGCGCCCAGTCGCCACCACCGATCACGTTGCCCGCACGCGCCGTGGCCATGGCAATGCCTTCGGTCTTGAAGAAGGATTTGCGATAGGCGCTGCTCACGAGTTCAGCACAGCCTTTACTATTGGAATAAGGGTCATGCCCTCCCATCGGCTCATCTTCCCGATACCCCCAGATCCACTCCCGATTTTCGTAGCACTTATCAGTGGTAATGTTGACGATGGCTCGTACGCTGCCAGCGTGGCGCGCAGCTTCCAACACATGGACCGTTCCCATGACATTGGTCGCATAGGTCTCGATCGGCTGCTGGTATGACAGCCGCACCAATGGCTGCGCAGCCATATGGATCAGGATCTCTGGTTTAAAGTCTGCGACCAATGCACGAACCCTGTCGTAATCGCGAATGTCTGCGACCTGATGGTCCATGCCTTCAGCTACACGGGCTACGTCAAACAGAGCTGGTGTTGTCGGTGGGGCAAGTGCGATGCCGCGTAACTCTGCTCCCATGGACTGCAGCCACAAGCTCAGCCAGCTACCTTTGAACCCGGTGTGCCCGGTCATCAGGACGCGTTTGCCGCGCCAGAAAGCCGGATTGGTCTGCTGTTGGATCATCTCAGTCCCACTTTTTCCAAGGGGCTTTGCCGCTGGTCCAGAGTTCTTCCAGCAGGTGCTTGTCACGCAGCGTGTCCATAGGTTGCCAGAAGCCATGGTGTTCATATGCCATGAGCTCGCCATCCTCAGCCAACTGCATCAAAGGTTCTTGTTCCCATACCGTGCTGTCACCCTGGAGGCAGGAAAGAACTTTGGGGCTTAATACAAAGAACCCACCGTTGATCATGGCGCCATCGCCTTTCGGCTTTTCCTTGAAGCTCATGACTTGATGATTCCGGATGTCCAAGGCACCAAAACGGCCGGGTGGCAACGTTGCGGTCAGTGTGGCTGACTTGCCATGCTGGCGGTGAAAAGCGATGGTTGCAGAGATATCGATGTCTCCTACGCCATCACCATAGGTGAAGCAGAAAGCTTCGTCATCTTTTACATAGTGAGCCACGCGCCTCAGGCGACCGCCCGTCATAGAGTCGTCACCCGTATCCACCAGCGTCACTTTCCAGGGCTCGGCACGCTTCTCATGCACATGCATGCTGTTAGCCTGCATGTCGAACGTCACATCCGACATATGCAAAAAGTAGTTTGCGAAATACTCCTTGATTACATAACCTTTGTAGCCGCAACACACGATGAAATCGTTGATCCCATGGTGGGAGTACATCTTCATGATGTGCCACAAGATAGGCTTACCACCGATCTCTACCATGGGCTTGGGCCGAGTGGAGGTTTCTTCACTCAGTCGCGTACCGAGCCCCCCTGCAAGTATTACCGCTTTCATTTGAATCTTCCTTGTTCGATTAATTTGTTCCAGAGCACACAAAGGCATCGGAGTAAAAACGTCCGGATGGCAAGCCCGCATCTGTAAGACGCTTTTTGGCGCCATGGATCATTGCATCTGAACCGCATGCGTAGACAGCGGCGTCTTTCAAGTCTGGCGCTAAACCAAGCAGCACATCCTGAACATATCCTTTGGTCCCAGACCAACCTTCCTCAGGGCGCGATTGAACGGGGATATAGGTGTGGTCACCAGGTATGTCGGCGACGTCCATGTAAAAGTCTTGTGGCTTGCGCCCCCCCCATAAAACGGTAACTGATTTTGGGCGTTTTTCCTTTTGCAAGTGCGGTATTGACTCCAGCATGGCTTTGACGGGTGCAATGCCGGTGCCAGTGGCCAAGAAGATCACATCGACGTTTGCAGTCTCCCGCAGGAAGAAGGTGCCCAGCGGGCCATTCAAGCGTAGCAGGTCGTTCGTTTTGGCTTGGTTAAACCAATACTGGCTCATGGCTCCGCCCTCCACCGCTCGAATGTGCAACTCCAAGACTTTGTCAGCTAAGTTGGCATTGGCCAATGAATAGCTGCGGCGAATGCCGTTCGGACCAATCACGTCAATATACTGACCTGGAATAAAACTGAACTCGGCTGTTGGCGGAAGCCTCAGGAAAACCTGAATAACATCGGGAGCCAAACGGTTGATCTGGCTGATCCGGCACGGCAATGTTTTGGCGATCGGCAGTTCAACGCCACCAAGTTCGTCCACTTCAAGCACCACATCTGTTTCAGCCGAGCGTACGCAACTCAGGATCCAGCCTTCGGTCCTTTCCTGTTCCGTCAAACCAGTTTCCGACTGGAGTGCGGCTGTTGTACCGCTTATGACTTTGCACTTGCAAGTACTGCAGCGACCGGTCTTGCAGCTGTACGGCAATGCGATGTGTGCCTGAGCCGCAGCATCGAGAATCGACAACCCCGTTGGTGCCTGGAAGGTCTTACCTGAATTCAACTTGATCACCGACATCGCTACTTGCGCCCGTAGGTGTCTTCGAAACGTACGATGTCATCTTCTCCCAAGTAACTTCCGGACTGCACCTCGATGATTTCCAACGGAATTGTTCCGGGATTAGCAAGACGATGCACTTCGCCCAGTGGGATATAGGTAGATTGGTTTTCGGTGAGCAGGATAACTTTGTCGCCGTTGGTGATCTCAGCGGTGCCTGTAACCACAATCCAGTGCTCGGCCCGGTGGTGGTGCTTCTGCAAACTCAGGCTGGCCTTGGGCTTAACCTGGATGCGCTTGACTTTAAAGCGCCCGCCTTCATCAATACTGTCGTACCAACCCCAGGGGCGGTGAACTTTGCGATGCAGGACGTATTCCCCGCGCTGCTGCTTCCCGAGCGCATTGACGATGTGTTTAACGTCTTGGCTGCGCGATTTGTCGGCAACGAGTACCGCGTCTGGAGTTTCGACGACGATGACATCTTCCACCCCGACCAAGCTCACCAACCGGCTGGTTGCATGTACGAGGGTATTGCAGCTGTCGATTGTTAGGACATCACCGATGTGGGCGTTACCGTTCTCATCCTTGGACAGAACCTTCCAGACGGCATCCCAGGCTCCCAAATCATTCCAGCCGGCATCCAGCGGCACCATCTTGACGGGGAAAGCACTACCCGGGCAGTGCTCCATGACGGCATAGTCGACCGACTCCGAGGCAATAGCAGCGAACTCGGCCTTGCCGGGCCTGACGAACTGAGCATCTGCTGAACGCTTAGTCCAAGCCGAACGGGTACCCTCAAGGATGTCAGGCCGGAACTGCTCAAGCGCTTTAAGCCATACAGAAGCCTTGAGCACGAACATGCCAGCGTTCCAGTAGTACCCACCTTCGGCTAGATAGGTTTTGGCGGTTGCCTCATCGGGTTTTTCAACAAAGCGCTTGACTGTCTGTGCGCTTTTGCCAGATTCACTTTTGTCGATCTGGATGTAACCGTAGCCTGTTTCTGGCCGATCGGGAGTGACGCCTAGAATCACTATCGTGCCATTTACGGCTTCTTGAATCGCAAACTGCGTTGCCGATGTAAATACCGCAGAATCAGCCACGGTCTGGTCTGCAGGGATTACGACCAGGACCGGGTCATTACCACGCTCCACCGCGGCCAGAGCGGCAAGGGTGAGTGCCGGTGCCGTATTACGCCCCGCCGGCTCAAGCAGCGCGCAATCCATCTCTATGCCAAATTCACGCAGTTGCTCGGACGCCAGGAACCGATGATCTTCCCCCGTGACGATGAGTGGCGAGGCAACCAGAATATCTGCACTGCCCAAGTTGGAAAGACGCTGTGCAGCCTGCTGAAACAGGCTCGCATTTCCGGTCAAGCACAAAAACTGTTTAGGAAACCCAGTCCGAGAAAGTGGCCACAAACGAGTGCCTGATCCGCCGCAGAGGATGACGGGTGTAACGTTGATCACGCTTTCTGTACCCCTTCCCCGCCTGGATTTTCGACCTCTAGTTTGAGCGCCTCGATTTCTGCTTTCAGCGCTTCGTACTCTTCCATCTTGCGCTGCAGGAAACGATGGGTAATGGCGGCCTTTTCAGCCATGCCGTTTGGTGTAAGAACATAGACATAGCCGAATTTGTTCTTGGAGTTTGCGAAATTCTTCATCTTCACCAGACCCTTTTCCATCAAGGCCTTGAGACAATAGTTAAGCCCACCGACGCTGATACCAAGTCTCTCGGCCAGCTCGCGCTGCGTCAGATCCGGGTTTTCTTGCAAGATACGCATCGCACGAAAATACGTATCTTCCTGTAGCCTTGCTTGGCGGCTTATCATAAATTGACGAGTTTTCTTCATAAGGCGTGGCGTTTGCAAGCACTTTCACGCCACCGCCGCGCCCTACCACACTCAGCTAGCGCGATCCAGGAGCGTAGTAAAACAACGTTCCGTAAGAACTTGAACATTCTACCCGGTGTCATGCCACAGGGTCCACACCGCTATAGAAGACACTGCAGTAGCAAGAGCGCCGTCAGCGTGAAGCACGCCGCTGCCCGTAGTACCCTGGACTCATCCGACACTCCTTGTTCTGTCCGCGGCCTAATTTCTTCGTATTCGACATTGTCGAATACGAAGAAAAAAGCCAGGAAGGCAATCTTCCTGGCCTTTCTGACAAAATCTCTAGGCTTTAGCGTAGAACCTTTACCCTAACACCTCATCATTCCGAAGCGCCTTATTGTGTGGAGGTCGCTGTCGAAGTTGAGGTCGAAGTGGTCGCCGTCGTGGCCCCTCCGCCATCACCACCTCCCGCTGCCACAGCGGCCACCCCGAGTCCAACGGCGATCGCGCCAATCGCTGCGCCGGAAACACCACCGGCTGCAGCCGCACCCGCGCCCTGCGACCCTGCGGCAGCACCACCGGCGGCCGGAATGGACAGATTGGACAAGTTGGTAATCGCACCCTGCATGCCAGCGGAGAGAGAAGACAGCGAGGACAAGGTAGGAGCAGCGCCTGCGGCGGGCACGACGCCCACTTGGCCTGCCCCCAGAGTCAGGGAAGAACCAGCGCCGCTGGCCAGGGAGACATTGCCGGAAATCACGCTCACAGCCGACGGATTCTCGAAGGCGACCACGAAGTCAGTGCCCCGAATGCCAACGGTTGCGGTCGGCGTGCGCAGCTGGAAGGCCGACGGATTACGCTGACCCAGCAGGCCGGACACGACACGGGCCGCGCCCTTGAGGAGGGAGAATACGGACTTGTCTTCCCCGGCAGCCTGGCTCTTGAAGCGATAGTTTTCGATCTTGAAGGTGGTGTTGGCATGCAAGGCGACAGCCTGGCCGTCTTCGAAGCGCAGCAGGGCGCTGCCGTCGCTGCCGGTGGAAACGGTCGTGCCTTCCTTGAACACTGCGCCGCTGGTGGCGGCAACCGCCTGGCTGCCCGAGGTGGCGGAAACCTGGCCGGATACCCGTTCCAGCACCGCCTGATCAGCAAAAGCAGCAATTGCAGAAATGGCAAGCAGGGCCGCCACTATGATTTTCTTCATGAAATACCCCCGTATTAAAAAAACCCCAAGCAAAGATCATAGGGCAACCCCATGGGAATATCCATAGGGTCTCCTCCTTACGGAAAGGAAAATGGTCGGCCGGACCTCGGCCTAGCCCAGCGCCCGGTTCACCACTTCGAACACGTCCCGGGACAGCCCTTCCGTTCCTCGCACTTTTTCGAGCGCCGACCGGGCGTGGTCCTGCCGCCCGCCATCGAATTTACGCCACCGGTCGAAACACCGGGCCAGCCGGGCCGCCACCTGGGGATTCACCGGATCGAGCCGAATGATCTGTTCAGCAAGGAAACGGTAGCCGCCCCCGTCGGCGGCATGGAAGCGCACGTGGTTGGCCCCGAAGGTGCGCAGCAGCGCATACACCTTGTTCGGATTGCGCAGGTCGAAGGCGGGATGGTGCACCAAGGCAGCCACATCCTTCAGGGTGTCCGGGCGGCGGCTGCCGGCCTGGACGGCCAGCCACTTGTCCATGACCAGGGCCTCGCCCTGCCAGCGGTCGTGGAAGGCAGCCAGGGCTTGTACCCTTTCCCGGCCTTCGCCCTGGGCCAGGTCCGCCAGGGCCGCGAACTGATCCGTCATATTGTCGGTGGTGTTGAATTGTTGCCAGGCGATACCCCGGGTTTCCTCGGTATCGGGCAGGCAAATATAGGCCAGGCACAGGTTGCGCAGGGCCCGGCGTCCGGCGCTGGCGGCATCGGGACGATATTCCCTGGAGGATGCCAGGCGGCCGTACAGCTTGCCGAATTGCTCCCGCAAGCGCTCGGACAGGAAACGCCGCAGCCCCTGGCGGGCGCCGTGCAGCGCGTCCGGATCAACCACCTCCATCTGCTCGGCGAGGGTGGCCTCGGAGGGCAGCACCAACATCTCCGCGGCGAAGGCCGGGTCGGCGTCGGCTTGTTCCAGCACCCGGGCCGAGGCTTCGGCAAAGCTTTCCGGCCAATGGGGCGTGCCGCTGGCGGCGATGACTTCGGCGGCACCCAGGATCAGGCGCCCCGCCAGACGCTGACCGGCTTCCCAGCGGTTGAAGGGGTCCCTGTCGTGGCCCATCAGATGGACCAGCTCGTCATCGGTGTAATCCATGTCCAGCACTACGGGCGCGGAAAAACCCCGCAGCAGGGAGGGTACCGGTTGGGCTGGCACATCTTCGAAAATGAACTGCTGCTCCCTCTCAACCAGGGACAGGACCCTGCTGCTTTCCCCCTGCCCTGCCTGGCCGGCGAGGCGCAACGGCAGGTCCCGGCCGTCCGGACCGACCAGGCCGACGGTGACGGGGATATGGTAGGGCAGCTTCTCCGGTTGCCCGGGGGAAGGAGCGCAGGACTGGGTGAGGGTCAGGACGTAGCGTTTGGCGGCGGAGTCGTATTCGCCCCGTGCCTTCACCAAGGGGGTACCCGCCTGGCTGTACCAGCGCTTGAACTGGGTGAAATCCATACCGGAGGCGTCGGCCATGGCGGCGACGAAATCCTCGCAGGTCACCGCCTGGCCGTCGTGGCGCTCGAAATAGAGGTCCATGCCCTTGCGGAAGGCCTCGGCCCCGATCAGGGTGTGGATCATGCGCACCACCTCGGCGCCCTTCTGGTACACGGTGGCGGTGTAGAAATTGTTGATCTCGATATAGGAATCGGGCCGCACCGGATGGGCCATGGGACCCGCGTCCTCCGGGAACTGGCCGGCCCGCAGGCCGCGCACGTCGCGGATGCGGCCCACCGCCCGGCTGTAGTGGTCGGCGCCGAATTCCTGGTCCCGGAAGACGGTCAGGCCCTCCTTGAGGGACAGCTGGAACCAGTCCCGGCAGGTGACCCGGTTCCCGGTCCAGTTGTGGAAATACTCGTGGGCCACCACCCGGTCAATGTTCTCGTAATCCAGGTCGGTAGCCACGTCGGGCCGGGCCAGGACGTACTTGGTATTGAAGATGTTGAGGCCCTTGTTCTCCATGGCCCCCATGTTGAAGTCGCCGACGGCGACGATCATGTAATGGTCCAGGTCGCACTCCAGTCCGAAGACCTTCTCGTCCCAGGCCATGGACTTCTTGAGCGCCTCCATGGCGTGGCCGCACTGGTCCAGCTTGCCCGGCTCCACGTAGATGGCGAGCTGGACGGTACGGCCGGAGTGCGTCGTGAACGTATCCTTCAGGACGTCCAGCCGGGCGGCCACCATGGCGAACAGGTAGCAGGGCTTGGGGAACGGGTCTTCCCACCGCGCCCAGTGCCGACCCTCCCCCTCATCTCCGGTCCCCACCGGATTGCCGTTGGCAAGAAGCAGGGGCAGAGTTTCCTTGTCGGCATGGAGGGTCACCGTGTAGCGGGACATGACGTCCGGGCGGTCCGGGAACCAGGTGATGCGCCGGAAGCCCTGGGCCTCGCACTGGGTGACATAGCCGTCGGCGGAACGGTAGAGGCCGGAAAGCTGGGTATTGGTATCGGGATGGAGCCGGGTGACGGTGCGCAGTTGGAAGCTGTCCGGCACGTCGGGAACGGTGAGATTGGCTGCATCCTGGGTATAGCGCCCCGGTTCCAGGGAGACGCCGTCCAATTCGACCCCGAGGGTGATCAGCTCCTCTCCGTCAAGGACGAAGGGCGCGTCCCGCCAGGTCGAGGCCGGATTGCGACGCACCGTCAGCAGCGACGTGACCAGGGCTTTGCCGGGATGGAAGGCGACGTCCAGGTCCACCCGCTCCACCAGAAAGGGCGGCGGGGTGTAGTCGGCAAGGCGGATGGTGAGGGGAGTTTCGCTTTTCATGTCGGGGTCCAATGAATTTCAAAACGACGCTGTACGTCAGATATCGTGAATCCGGGCATGTTCCGGACCGCTATTCCATTTAGGATCGATTTTCTCACACCGTGAACAGCATCCGTGTAGGCACCGCCTCCTGGACCGACAAGTCCCTGATCGAGTCGGGAGAGTTCTATCCACCCACCGTGAAGACCCCGGAGGAGCGGCTGCGCTACTACGCCGAACAATTCCCCCTGGTGGAGGTGGACAGCTCCTACTACGCCATGCCGACGGTGCGGAACGCCATGCTCTGGGGCGCCCGGACGCCGGACGGCTTCGTCTTCGACATCAAGGCCTTCCGCCTCTTCACCCAGCACCAGACCGACGCCGCCGCCCTGCCCCCGGACATCCGGGAGGCCCTGGGCCCGGTCGACAAGAAATACATCTACTACAAGGACGTGCCATCGGAACTGCTGGACGAGCTGTGGCAACGCTTCGTCATGGCCATCGAGCCCCTGCGCAGGATCGGCAAGTTGGGGACGGTGCTCTTCCAGTTCCCGCCCTGGTTCGTGCCCTCCCCGGCCAGCCTTGCCCACATCGCCGCCTGCGCGGAAAAGCTCCAGGGCATCCAGCTCGCCATCGAATTCCGCAACAAGGCCTGGTTCGAGGGCAAGCGGGCCGCCTGGGTACTGGATTTCGAGCGGGAACACGGCCTTGCCCACGTCGTGGTGGATGAGCCCCAGGGCTTCTCCAGCAGCGTCCCGGCGGTATGGGAGGTCACCTGCAAGAACCTCGCCGTCTTCCGGCTCCACGGCCGCAACCGGGACACCTGGGAAAAGAAGGGTTTGGCTTCGTCGGCCGAGCGCTTCAACTACCTCTACGACGAAGAGCAGCTGAAGGCCCTGGCCGAAGGCGTCCGGCAACTGGCCGACAGGGCGGCAACGGTCCACGTGCTCTTCAACAACAACTTCGGCGTCTATGCTCAGCGCAATGCCGCCCAGTTTCAAGGGCTGGTGGATCACCCTTCATCAACCAGCCCCGCAGCCCCCGAAAGCAAGCACCAACCCGAATCATCCCCTCCTGCCGGACAAGGGTAGCCGCCATCTCCGTAAACGGCCGCCCATGACAGGTAGAATATGCCAACCAATTTGGACTTTTCCATGCCCGTTACCCCCATCATCCTCTGCGGCGGCTCCGGCACCCGGCTGTGGCCCCTCTCCCGGGAACAATATCCCAAGCAACTCCTCAAGCTGGTCGGCAACCGCACCATGCTCCAGGCCACCGCCCTGCGCCTCAACGGCCTGGCGCTGCCTCCCGGCGACGTCCTGGAACAGCCGCTCCTGATCGGCAACGAGGAATACCGCTTCCTGATGGCCGAGCAGTTGCGGGAAGCCGGCATCCAGAATCCCACCCTGATCCTGGAACCCGGCGGCCGCAATACCGCCCCCGCCCTCACCCTGGCGGCCCTCGCCGTCCGCAGCGAAGACCGAGACCCGGTACTGGTGGTCATGCCCGCCGACCACGTCATCCAGGACGAGCCAGCCTTCCGCGCCGCCGTCTCCCGGGCGGCAGACCTGGCGGAGCAGGGAAAGCTGGTCATCTTCGGCATCCAGCCCACCGCCCCCGAAACCGGCTACGGCTACATCAAGCGGGGGGCCGCCCTGAGCGGCGAAGCCGGCCTGGTGGAGCGGTTCGTGGAGAAGCCCGACCTGGCGACAGCGGAAAGCTACCTGGCCAGCGGGGAGTACCTCTGGAACGGCGGAATCTTCGTCACAAAGGCTTCCGTCTGGTTGGAAAAAATCGAGCAGTTCCGCCCCGATATCGCCGCCGCCTGTCGGCAGGCCTACGACGGCCGCCAGGAAGACAGGGACTTCCTGCGACCGGACAAGGCAGCCTTCCAGGCCTGCCCTTCGGATTCCATCGACTATGCCGTCCTGGAACCCTTGACCCAGCCCGGCGCCAATACCGGTGAAGTGGTCGTGGTACCGCTGTCCGCCCGCTGGTCCGACGTCGGTGCCTGGAACGCCCTCTGGGAAATCGGCGACAAGGATGCGGACAACAACGTCTTGATGGGCGATGTTGTCGCCATCGACACCCAAAACACCCTGGTGGTGGGCAACAGCCGCCTCATCGCCTGCGTCGGCCTGGACAATGCGGTGGTGGTCGAGACCCCCGACGCCATCCTGGTTGCCGACAAGGACCATATCCAGAAGGTCAAGGACGTGGTGGGCCGCCTGAAGCAGGAAAAGCGCAGCGAGACCCATGCCCACCGCAAGGTCTTCCGCCCCTGGGGCTGGTACGACAGCATCGACTTGGGCCCCCGCTTCCAGGTCAAGCGCATCGTCGTCAATCCCGGGGCCAGCCTGTCCCTGCAGATGCACCATCATCGCGCCGAACACTGGATCGTGGTGCGCGGGACGGCCGAAGTCACCCGGGACGACGAGACCTTCCTGGTATCTGAGAACCAATCCACCTACATCCCCCTGGGCACCAAGCATCGCCTGGCCAATCCCGGCAAGCTGCCCCTGGAGATGATCGAAGTGCAGTCCGGCGCCTACCTGAGTGAAGACGACATTGTCCGATTCGAGGACAATTACGGGCGTTAACGAGACAAGGCCACCATGACAAAGAAAGCCCTCATCACCGGCGTCACCGGCCAGGATGGTTCCTACCTGGCCGAATTCCTGCTCTAGAAGGGCTACGAGGTCCATGGCATCAAGCTCCGCACCAGCCTGTTCAACACCGACCGGATCGACCACCTCTACCAGGACCCCCACGTCGACAACCGCCGCTTCATCCTCCATTACGGCGACCTGACCGACTCCACCAGCCTGATCCGCATCGTCCAGAGCGTCCAGCCGGACGAGATCTACAACCTGGCCGCCCAATCCCACGTCGCCGTCAGCTTCGAGGAGCCGGAATACACCGCCAACGCCGACGGCATCGGCACCCTGCGCCTGCTGGAGGCCATCCGCATCCTCGGCCTGGAAAAGAAGACCCGTTTCTACCAGGCCAGCTCCTCGGAACTCTACGGCCTCGTCCAGGAAACGCCCCAGAAGGAGACCACCCCTTTCTATCCCCGCAGCCCCTACGCCGTGGCCAAGCTCTACGCCTACTGGATCACGGTCAATTACCGGGAGGCCTACGGCATCTATGCCTGCAACGGCATACTGTTCAACCACGAGTCGCCGGTGCGGGGCGAAACCTTCGTCACCCGCAAGATCACCCGGGCCATCGCCCGCATCGCCCTGGGCCTTCAGGAGTGCATCTACCTGGGCAACCTGAATTCCCTGCGGGATTGGGGCCATGCCCGGGACTACGTGGAAATGCAGTGGCTCATGCTCCAGCAGGACAAGCCGGAGGATTTCGTCATCGCCACGGGAGTCCAGTACAGCGTGCGCCAATTCGTCCAGTTCGCCGCCGCCGAACTGGGCATCGAGCTGCGCTGGGAGGGCAAAGGCGTCGAAGAGCGGGGTATCGTGGCAGCGGTGAATAGCCCCGAAATCGGGTGCAAGGAGGGCGATACCGTCGTCCGGGTCGATCCCCGCTATTTCCGCCCCACCGAGGTGGAAACCCTGCTGGGC
Source organism: Actinomycetota bacterium (assembly GCA_050259815.1). GTDB lineage: Bacteria > Pseudomonadota > Gammaproteobacteria > Burkholderiales > Rhodocyclaceae > JAGTRP01. Next base: position 16,236 of record JBLNBI010000248.1, read on the forward strand.
GACCCCTCCAAGGCCAGGGAGAAGCTGGGCTGGACCCCTAAGACCAGCCTCCCCGACCTGGTCAAGGAAATGGTCCTGGCCGACCACGCCAGTGCCAAGCGGGACGCCCTGGTCAAGATGGCCGGCTTCAAGGCCTACGACCACCACGAATAGGCCCTTCCCCCCGTCCATGAGCATCGCCAAGAACGCCCGGATCTACGTCGCCGGCCACCGGGGCATGGTCGGGTCCGCCATCGTCCGGGCCCTGGAAGGCAAGGGTTACGGCAATGTCCTCGTCCGCGACCGCAGCCAGCTGGACCTCCTCGACCAGGCCGCCGTCTTCCGCTTTCTGGAGCAGGAGAAACCGGACTACGTGTTCATGGCCGCCGCCAAGGTGGGCGGCATCCAGGCGAACAACACCTACCGGGGCCAGTTCATCTACGAAAACCTCGCCATCGAGGCCAACCTCATCCACGGTGCCCAGCGGGCCGGGGTGCAGCGCCTGTGCTTCCTGGGATCGAGCTGCATCTACCCCCGGGACTGCCCCCAGCCCATCCGGGAGGACTACCTGCTCACCGGCCCCCTGGAGCCGACCAACGAGCCCTACGCCATCGCCAAGATCGCCGGCATCAAGCTCTGCGAAAGCTACAACCGGCAATACGGCACCCGGTACGTCAGCCTGATGCCCACCAACCTCTACGGCCCCAACGACAATTACGACCTCGCCAACAGCCACGTCCTCCCTGCCCTGCTGCGTAAGGCCCACGAGGCCAGGCTGCGGGGCGACCGGGAGCTGCCGGTGTGGGGATCGGGCACCCCGATGCGGGAGTTCCTTTACGTGGACGACCTGGCCGACGCCTGCGTCTTCGTGATGGAAAACGGCATCGATGAAGGGCTCTACAACGTCGGCACCGGCACGGACATCACCATCCGGGAACTGGCGGAAACCGTGAAGGAAATCGTCGGCTTTGCCGGCACCATCGTCTTCGATGCCAGCAAGCCGGACGGCACTCCCAGGAAGCTCCTCGACATCAGCCGCCTGAAGGCCCTGGGATGGTCCGCCCGGACGGAGTTGCGGGAAGGAATCCGGGCCGCTTACGAAGCCTTCCTCGCCACCCTTTCCGAAGACGGGACGCCTGCCGGCCGTTAGCCCTTCAATGGCGCCCGCATCGGCGTAGAATGATCTGGCCAGCCTCTTGCAAGGAGCCTCGCCATGAGCCATAAGCACGAAAACCTGCTGCGCGCCATTTTCCAGGATCCGGTCAGCGCCAATATCCACTGGCGGGAGGTGGAATCCCTCCTCAACCACCTGGGGGCCACCATCGAGCCGAGCCACGGGGCCCGCTTCCGGATTGTCCTCAACCGGGTCGAGGGTTTCCTCCACCATCCCCACAACAGCAGCACCTGCACCAAGGCGGACATCAAGCAGTTGCGGGAATACCTCTCCCACGCCGGGGTCAGCCTGTCGGCCTACGAGGCGGAAAAGAAGTAAGCCCGGCCCCTCCCGCCGGGAAGAACCGAAGGGCGGCCCCACTGTCCCTGAAAGGGCTGGTTATCCGCTCAAGGAGGGGACATGTTGCTTGCGCCGGTGGAGCGCGTTTCCGAGGCCGAACTGGAGGGCGGCCTCGATAATCTGGTCAGGGACGGCGTCTATGCCCAGGCCGTCGGGGCCCTCACCGCCGGGGTCCTGCTGGTGGGCTACGGCCTCGCCCTGGGGGCTTCCAACCTGGTCATCGGCCTTCTGGCCGCCGTCCCCTTCCTCGCCCAACTCGCCCAGATCCCTACCATCATGCTGGTGGAGCGCCTGCGGGCTCGGCGGGCCATTGCCATCACCAGCCTGGCGGTCAGCCGGGCCCTTCTGGTTCCCCTCGCCTTCCTGCCCTTCCTGGATAACCGGGGCCTGGCGCAAGGCATCCTGGTCGCCGGGATCGCCGTCAGCTCGGCCCTGGGCGCCATGGCGGCGTGCAGCTGGAACTCCTGGATCCATGACCTGGTCCCGGAGCGCATCCTGGGCGGCTTCTTCTCCAAGCGCCTTTTCTACGCCACCGCCTTCGCCATGGTGATCGGGCTGGGCGCGGGCGTCTTCATCAGCTGGTGGGATCGCGCCGGCCTGGGCGCCCCGGACCAGGCCTATACCGTGCTGTTCCTGGTGGGCGCGGTGGCCGGGGCCCTGAGCACCCTCTACCTCAGCCGGGTGCCGGAGCCGCGCATGGCGCCGCCGGAACGGGTCATCCGCCTGACCAGGATGCTCGCCGAACCCTTCCGGGACAGGAATTTCCGCCGGCTCATCTGGTTCCTCGGCTCCTGGCAGTTCGCCACTAATCTGGCGGCCCCCTTCTTCACGGTCTACCTGGTTTCCCAACTGGGCTTCGACATGACCTTCGTGACCATCATGATGGTGGTCAGCCAACTGGCCAACGTACTGGTCCTGCGGCAGTGGGGCGTCCTCACCGACCGCTTCAGCAACAAGGCCGTGCTGCGGGTATGCGGTCCCCTCTTCCTCTTCTGCATCTTCGCCTGGACCCTGGTGGCCCTGCCGGAAAAGCACCGCTACACGGTGGCCCTCCTTGTCCTCCTGCACGTGGTCATGGGCTTCGCCGCCGCCGGGGTCACCCTGGCCTCGGGCAACATCGGCCTGAAGCTCGCCCCCCGGGGGCGGGGCACCGCCTACCTGGCGGCGGGGAGCATCGTCAATTCCCTAGCGGCCGGCATCGCCCCCATCATCGGCGGCCTCTTCGCCGACGACTTCGCGGCCCGGGAGCTGTCCCTGGTCCTGCGCTGGGTGAGCGGCCCCCAGGAGCTGGAATTCACCACCCTGCGCCTCCGGCACTGGGACTTCTTCTTCCTGCTGGCCTGCATTTTCGGCCTCTACGCCCTCCATCGCCTGATCCTGGTGGAGGAGGAAGGCCAGGGGGAGGACAAGGCCATGATGCAGGAAGTCATCGCCGAAACCCGCCGCACCGTCGCCAGCCTGTCCTCCGTCGCCGGCTTGCGGCTGATGACGACTTTCCCCTTTGGGCGTATCGTGCAGGCCGCCCGGGCAAAACGCTCCAAGCCCCGGGAACCGGCAGGCAACCAGAATCCGGTGCCGCCGTAGGCAACCAAGAACAAGCGCTCCATGTCCAGCACCGATCCCCATCACCGCCGCGCCATCACCCTCCTTTCCCTCGCCGCCTTCGCCAGCGCCGCCTCGGCCCGGCTCTGCGACCCCATGCTGCCCGACCTGGCCCGCAGCTTCGCCGTTTCCCCGGCCCAGACGGCCCAGGTGGTGTCCTCCTTCTCCGTCGCCTACGGGGTGCTGCAGCTCTTCTTCGGCCCCCTGGGGGACCGCTTCGGCAAGTACCGGCTGATCGCCTGGACCACCCTGGCCTGCACCCTGGGCAGCCTCGGCGCCGTGCTCTCCCATTCCCTCGGCTGGCTGACCCTGGCCCGGCTTCTCACCGGCGCTTCCGCCGCCGGGATCATTCCCCTGTCCATGGCCTGGATCGGCGACACCGTGCCCTACGAGCACCGCCAGGCCACCCTGGCCCGCTTCCTGGGCGGACAGATCCTGGGGGTGGTGGGCGGCCAGTTCATCGGCGGCCTGTTCACCGACTACCTGGGCTGGCGCTGGGCCTTCGGTTTCATGGCCCTCATCTATCTGGTGGTGGGCGCCTGGGTGCTGGCCGAGTCCCGCTCCAATCCCATCACTCGCCATACCCCGCCGGCCCAGGGCGGCCGGACCGGCATCCTGGGCCAGGGCCTGTCGGTCCTCGGGGTCGGCTGGGCCCGGGTGATCCTCCTCACCGTCTTCCTCGAGGGCACCGTGGTGTTCGGCGCCCTGGCCTTCGTCCCCTCCTACCTGCACGAGCGCTTCGGGCTATCCCTCTCTTTGGCTGGCGGCCTGATGGCCTTCTTTGGCGTCGGGGGCTTTTCCTACATCCTCTTCGCCCGCCAGTTCGTGCGCCGTTTCGGCGAGGTGGGGCTGGCCACCGCCGGCAGCCTCCTCATCGGCCTCGCCTGGCTGCTGCTCTCGATGGGCAACGCCTGGGGCTGGGCCCTGCCCGCCAGCTACCTGGCGGGACTGGGCTTCTACATGCTCCACAACACCCTCCAGACCAACGCTACGCAAATGGCCCCGGCGGTGCGGGGAACAGCGGTTTCCCTCTTCGCCTCCGCCTTTTTCCTGGGGCAATCCCTCGGGGTTGTCCTGGCCGCGGCGCTGCTGGCCCGGGCCGGGGCAGCCAGCCTGTTCGGGGCGGCGGCGGGACTGATGCCGGTCATCGGGCTGCTATTCGCCCGGCTGCTGAGCCGCCATCACCGCCTCAAGATGGCAGCCGCCTGAAATATGGGGCACCCTAGCGGCTTCGACACGAATTCCGGGAGATTGGGGATGTCCGGCCGATTCCGCAACGGCTTGGTGAAGGGGCTCTTCGCGGCCCTGAGCTCGGTCTGGCTGGCCGCCTGCTCGACGGTGCCGCCGCCGGTGGGAACCCCGCTACCCTCGGCCTGGCGCCCCTCCCCCAACTTCGACGAGCGCCGCCCGAATCTGGTCATCCTCCACCACACCAGCGACGATACCGTCGGGGAAGCCCTGGGCACCCTGCTCTCCCCCGGAAAAAAGGTGAGCGCCCATTACCTGGTCGGACGAGACGGATCCATCCTCCAGCTGGTGGATGAGCGCTCCCGGGCGTGGCACGCCGGCGTTTCCTACTGGGGCGGGCAGACCGACATCAACTCGGCCTCCATCGGCATCGAACTGGACAACAACGGTTTCGAGCCCTTCCCGGAGCCCTTGCTGGCCTCCCTCCTCACCCTGCTGGGGGACATCAAGGCCCGCTACAACATCCCCGCCGCCAACTTCATCGGCCACGCTGACGTGGCCCCGGGCCGCAAGGACGACCCCAGCCGCTTCTTCCCCTGGAAGCGCCTGGCGGACAGCGGCTTCGGCCTGTGGTGCGACGAGCCCTACCCGGTGGCACCGGCCGGCTTCGACCCTGCCACCGGCCTCATGGCCCTCGGCTACAACCCCGCCAATCCGGCATCCTTCCCGGCCTTCCGCAGTCATTTCGTGGGCAATGGGGAAGGCGAGGACCCCAACCCCGCCCGGACCCAGGGCATCCTCCATTGCCTCCTCCGGAAAAAGGCATCTCCATAAGGCGGTGAACTACCGGTAGGGCGGGCGGTCGAATTTGCTGTCTATAAAGCCAACGACTTTCAGGGAGTATCCATTTCCTAGGAGAAAACCATGAAACTCGATCGGTCCCAGCGCTCCAAGTTGATCGCGGTTGCCCTCGCGGCCCTGATCCCCGTCGGTACAGCCTACGCCACGGATATCTACGACAGTCTGAAGACCCTGGGTATCCAGCCCGACAGGGACAGCCGGAATGCCCGGGCACGGGCGCAAGTGCGCGACACGTCGGCACCCTCGTCCACCTGGAATAGCGAGGATGCGGCCAACCGCGGCGCCCAGGGCCCGTACCGCTCCGACATGGACACCGACCGCCCGGCCGTAAGCAGCGAGCCGCCCACCTACAACCAGCCGCAGCCCCAATTTACTCCGACGCCCTCCTACAACACACCGGCACCGTCCATTCCCACCATCAACGAGCGTAGCCCTTAAGTTAAGACATCCCCTCGCCTCATCACCGCGCCAAGACACGGCCCTCGGGCCGTGTCTGGCATCCTTCCCTACCCGCCCACCTGCCGGAAGGGATCCAGCGCCAAGTCGATGAGCCGCCGCTTGCGGACCACGATCTCGGCGGTGGCGGTCATGCCGTAGCGCAGGGGGTATTTGGCGTCCCCGATCTCGTAATAGTCCCTGGCCAGCGCGACCCGGCCCTCGTACACCGGCTGCTTATCCTTGCCTGACGGCTTGGTGGCGGGCGAAATGAATTCCAGGGTGCCGTCGATGAGGCCGTAGCGCTGGTAGGGGAAGGCGTTGAATTTCAGCTTCACCGGCAGTCCCTCCTTGAGGAAGGCCCGGTCGTTCTCGGCGATCTCCACCCGCAGCACCGGCCGGGCGCCCTTGGGGGCGATGCCGCCCAGGGGCATGTTGGCCTGGATCTTGTCCCCCGGCTGGGTGGAAGTCACCTCGGTCATCACCCCGTCCACCGGCGCCACGATGAGGAGGAAATTATCCTTGTCGATATTCTCGAAGCGGATGCGGGCGGCGGCGTCGGCCACCAGGCGGGCCGTCTGGAGCTGGAGCCGCAGCTTCTCCTCGGCGTTGGCCATTTCCTTGCTGGCCGCCTCGTATTGCAGCCGCAGTTTTGAAAGCTCCTGGCCGCTGGTTTCCAGCTGGGAGCGGGCCTGCTCGTATTCCAGCCCCTGGCGGGCACTCAATTCGTTGAGCCGGGACTGGGCCACCCGGTAGGCGTTCTCCGCCGCCAGCAGGGCGTTCTTCTTCCCCTCCACCTGCAACTGGGAGACTCCTCCTCCCCCGGGCGATGCCAACAACCGGGCATACTTGTCGGCCTCCAGCTGGGCGGCGTCCCGGGCGCGACGGGCTTCGTCCAGCATGCTACGGGCCTCCTGGACCTGGGCCCGCTGGCCCTCCGCCAGGCGCGAGGTCCCCTCGGCCACCCGGCGCTGGTGCTGGCGTTCCTCCACCTCCACCTGTTCCTTCAGGGCCGCCACCCGGCGCTCCATGAGGGCTTTCTTTTCCGGGAACTGGCGCCATTCCCGCTCCGCATCCTCCAGCTTCAACTGGGCGTTGAGGGCGTTGGTGGCCGCCTCGATGGCGCCCCGGGCGTTGAGCCGGGCCAGCACATCCCCCTTGGACACCGGCTGGCCCGCGGCGATATAGACATTGGCTAGCTCCCCATCCACCGGGGCATAGATGCGCCGCACCTCGGACTCGGGCCACAGGGTTCCCGGGGCGGTGACGATGACGTCCGCACGCCCGAAGAAGGACCACAGCAGGGCACAGACGATGAGGGCCAGCATCACCGACACCGTGGCATAGGCGAAGCGCCAGGGCTCGGCGGTGAGGATGGCGACGCCCTCGGCGCTGTGGTCCCCCAGGGCCTCGGCCAGGGGTTTAAGGCGATTGTCCTTGCTCACCGCTACGGTCTCCCAACAAAGCGAGCTTCGATTTCAAGAGCCCCGGCTCCAGGGTGGCCCGCAGGTCCAGGAGGGCGCGGCGCTGCATTTCCACTTCCCCGGTGATCTCCTCCTGGAGCCTGGCCCACTGGGCCGGTACATCGGTCTTCAGGAGGCCGTAGATGCGGGTTCCCTGGCGGATGCCGGCTTGGGCGTCGGAGAGGAGCCTGGCCTGGCTGTCGAATTTCCTGGACAGGCTGGCCTCGGCCCGCTGCTCCTCGACAATGGCGCCGTTTTCCCGATAACGGGCCCACAGGGCCTGGGCCCGGTTCATCTGTTCCTGGGCATGGCGCAGAGCCTGCTCCCGGTGGGCGGCGATTTCCCCCTCCACGGCCTGGACGAAATAGCCGTCATCCTCCGGGTCCAGGCTGCCGTAGAAAGCGAGCAGGCGCTCGTCGTAGCCCTTGGCTCCTTTGGCCTCCTGGAGTTCGGCGAATTGCCTGGCCACTGCCTTCTTCCGGGCCAGTTCCCGGGCAGCCGAGTCAGCCCAGGGACCGTTGCCCAGCTGCTCCAAGCGGGCCAAGGCCTGCTGGACGTCCCCCTCCCGCCAGGCCTTGGCAACCGCCTGGTGCTGAGCCAGGACATCAGCGGGCGGCAACTGCCCGC
>JBLNBI010000249.1:0-6064 GCA_050259815.1 Actinomycetota bacterium
TAGGTATGGGCCATCAGCTCGTTGGCCTTCTTGGTGGCGGCGTAGAGGCTCACCGGATGGTCCACGCTGTCGTGTTCCGAGAAGGGCATCTTGGTGTTGCCGCCATAGACGCTGGAGCTGGAGGCATAGACCAGGTGCTGGACTTGGTTGTGGCGGCAGCCCTCCAGGATATTCACGAAGCCCACCAGGTTGCTGTCCACGTAGGAATGGGGATTCTTGATGGAATAGCGCACCCCGGCCTGGGCTGCCAGGTGGATCACCCGGTCGAACTTCTCGGCGGCGAAGAGGGCTTCGATCCCCGGCCGGTCGGCCACGTCCATTTTCACGAACCGGAAATTGGGATGCCCGGTGAGGCGCTTGAGGCGGTCTTCCTTGAGGCTGACCTCGTAGTAGTCGTTGAGATTGTCCAGCCCGACCACCTCATCGCCCCGGGCGAGCAGCCGCAAGGTGGTGGTCATGCCGATGAATCCGGCGGCGCCGGTGACGAGGATTTTCATTGCAGGGGTCCTACCCGAAAAACACGTTGATTCTTACCGCGAACCGGCCTGGGCCGCCCGCGCCTCAAGCATCTTGGCATATTTCATGAAGCTGTTGAAACAACCGATGCCGATATGCACCAAGCCCGGCAGACCATCCCGGAAACCCTGGCGCAGGAAATAGAACTTGATGAAGCGAATCATTGGACTGAAAAACAGCTTGCCATATCCCGTCCGCTTCCCGGCGGCGACGGCGGCCTCGGCAGCGAGGGAGGTGTAGCGGTTCTGCTTGCCCAGATAAACCGCCAGGGTTTCGGCGGAATCATGCAGCAAATCCCCCACTAGATCCCCCACGGAGCCCTCGGACACCACCTTCTCGTGGACGGGATCGTCGGACCAGCGGGCATGGCGGCGGTCGAAGAGGCGCAGGCTCAAGTCCGGATAACCCTCGCCGTGGCGCAGGTAGCGCCCCATGAAGCGGTTGCAGCGGGGAAAGCGATAGGCGGCATGGCGGGGTTCGACCAGGGCCGCCTGGATGGCGGAGCGCAATGCTGGCGTCACCCGCTCGTCGGCATCCAGGCACAGCACCCAATCGTGGGCCGCCTGCTCCACGGCGAACTGCTTCTGGGGCCCGTAGCCGAGCCAATCCTGCCGCACCACCCGGGCACCATGGGCCTCGGCCAGGGCCACGGTACCGTCGGTGCTGCCCGAATCCACCACCACGATCTCGTCGGCAAAGGCCGCGCTTTCCAGGCACTCGGCCAGTTGGGAAGCGGCGTTGAGGGTGATGATGGCGACGGAAAGCGGCCGGGAGCGGGACTCGGGATGCGGCTGGCTTGCGGCGGGCATTTATAATTCCGGTTTGTCGACCCCGCCATTTTATCCGCCCATGCGCATTTTGCTGGTCAAAACCTCCTCACTGGGCGATGTAATTCACAATTTGCCGGTAGTGAGCGACCTGAAGCGCTCCCGTCCCGACGCCGTCATCGACTGGTGCGTGGAGGAAAATTTCGCCGCCATTCCCCGTCTTCACCCCGGCGTATCCCGGGTCATTCCCGTAGCCATCCGGCGCTGGCGGAAGAAGCTCCTGGACCGCCGCACCTGGGGGGAAATCAAGGCGTTCCGGGAAGACCTCCGGGCCGAACCCTACGACGTGATCCTGGATACCCAGGGCCTGGTGAAGAGCGCCCTGGTGGCCCGCCAAGCCCGAGGGCCGATCGCCGGCTATGCGCCGGAAGCCGCCCGGGAGCCCCTCGCCGCCCGCTTCTACGACCACACCTCGGCCATCCCCAAGGCCGCCCACGCCGTGGACCGCAACCGCTGGCTCGCCGCCGCCGTCTTTGGCCATCCGGGCGACCTGCCCCTGGATTACGGCATCGCCGCCGCGTCCCTCCAGGCCGACTGGCTACCCGCCGGCCCCTACGCCGTTTTCCTTACCGCCACCAGCCGGGACGACAAACTCTGGGAAGAGGCCCGCTGGCTCGCCCTCGGCAAGTCCCTCGCCGGGCGGGGCATCCGGGCGATCCTGCCCGCCGGCAATCCGACCGAACGGGACAGGGCAGCCCGCCTGGCGGCCGGGATCGAGGGCGCGGTTGCCGCCCCCCCTCTGGGCCTTGAGCAACTGGCCGGGCTGCTGGCCGGCGCCCGGCTAACCGTCGGTGTCGACACCGGCCTGACCCACCTTTCCGCCGCCCTCGAGGTGCCCACCGTGGCCCTCTACACGGCTACCGAACCCGGCCTGACCGGCGTCCTCGGCACCGGCTTCTGCCGCAACCTGGGGGGCCCGGGGCGCTCGCCCGAGGCGGCCGCCGTCTTCGACATGCTCCAGGCGGTGCTGGGCTGATGGCGCGCCTGATCTACTGCCTCGCCCTTTACCTGGGCGCCCCCCTGGTCTGGCTACGGCTCCTCTGGCGCAGCCGCCGCCAGCCCGAGTATCTGCAGCATCTGGGCGAACGCTGGGGCTTCTACCGCCAGCGAACCGACCTGCCCTGCATCTGGGTTCATGCCGTATCGGTCGGCGAAACCCGGGCGGCCCAGCCCCTGGTGGAGGCGCTGCTCGCCGCCTGGCCCGGCCATACCCTGCTCCTTACCGGCATGACGCCCACCGGTCGGGACGCCGGCCGCCAGGTGTATGGGGACCGGGTGCTCCAGGCTTACCTGCCCTACGACTACCCCGGCGCCGTCGGACGGTTCTTCCGCCACTTCCGTCCCCGCTTCGGCATTCTCATGGAGACGGAGGTGTGGCCCAATCTGCTGGCTTCCGCCCGCTCCCACCGGGTGCCGGTGGCGCTGGCCAATGCCCGGCTTTCGGAACGCTCCTATCGGGGCTACAACCGTTTCCGGGGGCTGGCCGGGCCGGCTTTCGCGTCGCTCGCCGCCGTCGCCGCCCAGACCGAGGCCGACGCGGCCCGGCTGCGCGCCCTCGGAGCGCCTTCGGTCGATGTCTGCGGCAACCTGAAATTCGATGTCGCCCCGCCCCAGGAGAAGATGGACCTCGGCCGCCACTGGCGCGCGGAAATCTGCAATCGCCCGGTGTGGCTGGCAGCCAGCACCCGGGAGGGGGAAGAGCCCCTGGTCCTGGAAGCGTTTTCCCGCCTCACCGGCACCGGTGCCCTGCTGGTGCTGGTGCCGCGTCATCCCCAGCGCTTCGGGGAGGTGGCTGCCCTGGTCGAGCAGGCCGGGCATCCCATGGTCCGCCGCAGCCAGGGGCAGCCGACCGCGGATACCCGGGTCTGGTTGGGCGACAGCATGGGGGAAATGGCGGCTTATTACGCCATGGCGGACGTCGCCTTCATCGGCGGCAGCCTGCTGCCCCTGGGCGGGCAGAACCTGATCGAGGCGGCGGCCTGCGGCTGCCCGGTGCTGATCGGCCCCCACACCTTCAATTTCACCCAGGCCACCGAAGACGCCATCGCCGCCGGCGCGGCCCGGCGCGTGGCCGATGGGTCGGATTTGGGGGATAAAGTGCGGGAACTGCTCGACAACCGAGCCGATCTCGACGGGATGCGGGCAGCGACGGCAGCCTTTGCCGCTGCCCACCGGGGAGCGACGGCCAAGACGGTGGCGCTTATTTCGCGGCTGACGGGTCCAGCAGGCCGTTGATCTGCTGCACGTCGTCCTCGCCCAGGGCGCCCACGGCGGCCTTCAGGCGCAACTGGGCGATGAGGGTATCGAACTTGGCCTTGGCCAAGTCCCGCCGGGTGACGTAGACCTGCTGCTCGGCGTTGAGGACGTCGATGTTGATGCGCACCCCGACCTCGTAGCCCAGGCGGTTGGATTCCAGGGCAAGCTGGGAGGACGCCAGGGCGGCTTCCAGGGCTTTCACCTGGGCCAGGCCGCTCACTACCCCCAGATAGTACTGGCGGGCCGCCAGGGCGGCGGTGCGGCGGGCAGCTTCCAGGTTCGAGAGGGCGGCGTTGCGGTTGGCGGCAGCTTCCCGGGTCTTGGAGGTCACGAATCCACCCTGAAACAGCGGTACATTGACCTGCACCCCGACAGTCTGGAAGTCGGTGTCCACATTGGTGCCGGCGAAGGAATTGAAACTCTTCGAATAGCCTTTGCTGGCCACCAGATCCAGGGTGGGGTAATGGCCGGCTTGCTGCCGGTCGACTTCCTGGGCTGCGATATCCGCCGCCGCTTGCTGAATCTGGACATTGGTGCCGTCCTTCTCGGCGGCCTCCACCCACTTGTCCATCCCGGCCGGCTGCGGGGGCGACAAGGTGACACTGGCCTTCAAGGGGGCAATTGCGGCGGGAACCTTGCCGATGATGGCCTGCAGGGTCCGGCGCTTGACCTCCAGATCGTTCTCGGCGGCCAATTCCTGGGCAACGGCCAGGTCATAGCGGGACTGGGCTTCGTGGGTATCGGTGATGGTTGCCGTCCCCACTTCGAAATTCTTCTTGGCGGATTCCAGCTGCTGTTCGATGGCGGTCTTGTTGGCCCGCACCGCCGCCAGGTTCTCGTTGGCGTAAAGGAGATCGAAGTAGGCCTGGGATACCCGCAGCACCAAATCCTGCTGGGCCTGGACGAAATTGGCTTCCGCCTGGGCCACCTGGAGCTTGGACTGGCTGTAGCCTACCCAATTCTGCCAGCGGAAGAGGGGCTGGCTGAGGGAGAGAGTGTAGCCGTTACTGTTGTATCGTGGCTTGACTTGGGCAGTCGCCGTCCTGATGTCGTTCTCGTTCCAGGTGGAGTTGCCGGAAAGAGAGAGGCTGGGCAGCAGACCGGACAGTCCCTGGGGCTCCTTCTCCCGGCCCGCTTCCAGGGTGGCGCGGGCGGCGGAATAGGTCGGATCGTTGCTCTGGGCCTCCCGGTAGACCTGCACGAGGTCCGCCCCGTAGGCGGCTCCCGACGCGAACACCAAGCCCAACAGCCACGATATTTTTCTCATTTTCGCCTCAGTAACGGGCCATGGCGGGATCCACGTCCCGCGCCCAGGCCTCAACGCCGCCCATCAGATTGTGCACCGCCGTGAAGCCGGCGCTCTCCAGGAAAATCGCCACCTGCATGCTGCGCCCGCCGTGGTGGCAGATCACCACCACGTCCTTTTCGGCATCCAGCTCGCCGACCCGGGTGGGCACCACGTGCATGGGGATGTGCTTGGAGCCGGCCACATGGCACAGCTCGTATTCCCATGGCGCCCGCACATCCAGCAGCTGGGGCTGTTCCCGACCGGGGTCGGACAGCCACTCGGCCAGTTGGCGGGCGGATAGCTGCTGCATCAGAACTCGAAGTTGCTCTTGGTCACGCCGGTGAGGGCGGGAACAACGGTTTCGAACAGGTTGACGGTGTTGAAAACGCCTTCAGCGGTACAGGTCACCATCTGGGCTTCCATGACGGGAGCCTCGCCGACGATGGCCACCAGACGGCCGCCGACCTTCAGCTGCTTCAGCACCTCGGAAGGCAGGACCGGCACGGAACCGGAAATCACGATTACGTCGTAGGGACCCTTCTGGGGCCAGCCGGTCAGGCCGTTGCCGGTTTCGACGGTCACATTGGCGACGCCTGCCCGCTCCAGGTTCTGGCGGGCGGCTTGGGCCAGCTCGGGCAGCAGTTCGACGGTGGTCACCTGCTCAGCCCGGGCGGCCAGGAGGGCGGCCATGTAGCCGCTGCCGGTACCGACTTCCAGCACCTTGTCGGTCTTCTTGACGCCCAGTTCCTGCAGCAGACGGGCTTCGATCTTGGGGGCCAGCATGACCTGGCCGTTGCCCAGGGGCACTTCCAGATCGGCAAAAGCCAGGGACCGGTAGGCCTGGGGCACGAAATCCTCCCGCTTGACGACAAAAAGCAGGTCCAGGACGGCCGGATCCAGCACTTCCCAGGGCCGGATCTGTTGCTCGATCATGTTGAAGCGCGCTTGTTCGATGTTCATATTCAACTCCGCAGAGGGCTCATATTAGCATACGCTAATACATCGGTTCCGATAAAAAACTAATTATACCTGAGCCACTTGCAAACCCCGGCGCAGCAGGTCGAGATGGAGATCGAGATAGGCCACGGGATCGGTGCGCTTGCCCAGGCAAAGATCCATCGAATGCCCCCAGACGCTCAACATGATGACTGGGGCGATGACGACATCGACGCAGGTC